>CAXBKI010000459.1:0-3067 GCA_963975955.1 uncultured Devosia sp. | reverse complement strand
GGCGAGCCGCGCAAATTCCGCCTGCGCCGGGCCGCCAGCTGACGTCAGACAAGTGTCATCTGCCGGTCACGCGACCGACGTGGACTCGGGCAAGATTGTCTGGTGACAATCGAACGCGGGTGGTGCTGGCGTGTCCAACCGAGCCAAGGGTCTGTCTTCTGCGCGTCTGCTGATCGTTACCGATGCGTGGCGACCGCAAATCAACGGCGTTGTGCGCACGCTGGAAAGCGTTGGCAAGGCGCTGAGCCAGACAGCCCTTGACGTCCGGTATCTGACGCCCGAGCGGTTCTGGACTCTGCCGGTGCCCAGCTATCCCGAGGTGCGGATTTCGCTGGCCAGTCTGGCCGCCGTTTCCCGGCAGATCGAAGCCGTGGCGCCCGATCATATCCACATTGCCACCGAAGGGCCGCTGGGCCTGCTGGCCCGGCAGTATTGCCTGGATCGGCACTATGGCTTCACCACCAGCTTCCATACCCGCTTCCCCGAATATGTGGCCATGCGCGTGCCGGTCCCGCCGCAGTGGAGCTATGGCTATCTGCGCTGGTTCCACTCCGCGGCGGCGCGCACCCTGGTGCCCACGCCCTCGCTGCGCGAGGATCTGCTGGCCCGCGGCTTCCGCCGGCTGGGCCTGTGGACGCGCGGTGTCGACGGGGTGCGGTTTCAGCCTGGCCCCAAGAGCTGCTTTCTGGACCTGCCGGGGCCGCACCTGCTCTATGTCGGCAGGGTCGCGGCCGAGAAAAACGTCGAGGCGTTTCTCGATCTCAAGGTGCCCGGCAGCAAGATCGTGGTGGGCGACGGGCCCGATCGCGCGCGCCTGATGCGGGCGTATCCCGATGCCGTCTTCATGGGCTATCGACATGGCGACGAGCTGGGGGCGCTCTATCGCAGTGCCGATGTGCTGGTGTTTCCCAGCCGCACCGACACGTTCGGCAATGTCATCACCGAGGCCCTGGCCTCGGGGACGCCGGTTGCCGCCCTGCCGGTTACCGGACCTCTGGACGTGCTGAGCGATCCCAGTGCCGGGGCGCTGCATGAAGATCTCAACATTGCGGTTACGCGCGCGCTCGCCCTGCGGCGCGAAGATGCACGCCGGCATGGCCAGTTGTTCACCTGGGAGGCGAGCGCCGCCCAGTTGCGCGCGGCGCTCGAGCCCTTGCGTCCGCGGATGGCAGTGGCCGGTTAGCTGTAACGTTGCAATAGGGGTTGCGTTGTGTGGCGTGGCGAGTCACCTAGGGGTCTGGGCACTGATTTGCCCGGAGTTTCCTTGCCATGTCTCTGGTTCCTTCGCGCTTTGCCGGCCCTGAAGCGCGCGCCTCGCTCTACCAGTTTACGGTCTATCTGCCGGGTGCCGTCAGCTCGGTTTTCCTGGGCATCTGGCTGAGCGAGCATGGCTTGCCGGCCGACCAGATCGGCATCATCAACTCCATTCCGATGCTGTGCCTTTTGGCGGTCAACATGATCATCGGGCGCCTGGCGGACCGCGCCAAGGACTGGCGCAGCGTCATCGTGATCCTGTCCATGCTGGGCGCGGCGGTGCCATTCGGGCTGTTCTTCGTCAATGAATTCTGGGGCATCATGCTGGTCGACGCGGCAACGGTGCGCATGACGCGGCGCAATGGTACCGATTTCGGCGCGGTGCGGGCCTGGGCCACCGTGGGCTATGTGGTGGGCGCGGGCGGCATTGGCATGCTGATCATGACGTTTGGCGCCGATGCCTTTGTTCCGTTATTCGTTGCCATGTCATTGCTGCGGGCAGGGCTCAGCCTGCTATTGCCGCGGTTTCGCGCGCCCGAGCAGGCGCAGACGCTGGCTGCCAGGGTCCCGACCAAATTGCGGGATTCGCTCAAGCTGTGGTTTGTGCTGCCGCTGATCGCCTTTGCGATGATCAATGCCAGCCATGCGCTGATCGGCGGCTTTGCCGGCCTGCTGTGGTACCAGAACGGTATCCCGGACTATTTCATCGGCCCGCTGCTGGCCATGGCGGCAGCCGGCGAGGCGGTGATGATGTTTGCCTGGCGGCGCTTCGGCGGCAAGATCACCGCGCGCAACATGATCCTGGCAGCCTGCGTCGCCTCGCTGGTGCGCTTTACGGCAATGGCCTTCAATCCGCCCGTTGCGGTGCTGTTCGTGGTGCAGACGCTGCATGCGATAAGCTTTGGCGTGGGCTATTTCGGCGTCGTCCACTTCATCGCCAACTGGACCGATGAATCCAATGCCGCCGAAGCCCAGGGCTTCGCCAATATGCTCAACCAGGGCATGGCCGTGCTGTCGCTGGCCGGGTTCGGGTGGCTGGTGGTGCACCTTGGCAGCTATGCCTTCTTTGCCTCCTCGGTCCTGGCTGTGCTGGCCATCGTCTGCGTGATGATCTCCCTGCGCATCCGCCCACCCAAGGACGCCTAGGAGCGGGCCGCGAGCCCATGTCATCCGCCGAGATCGCCACACCTCACCTCTCCCCTGAGGGGAGAGGTCGGCGCGCAGCGCCGGGTGAGGGGGTAGGACCGCCCACCTGTCGATGTCTTCGCGCTCAGCCTCGGACGATCATAGAGCCAGCTGCTTCCAGATAAGAAAACGGCCCCGGTTTCCCGGGGCCGCTTTGCATTTGTCGAGACCGGCTGCCTAGTTCAGGCGACCGCTGGCATGGGCCAGTGTCGTATAGACCTTGCCGCGATCGGACAGCAGGTGTTCGCGGGTTTCGGCAGCCGGATTGGCACCTGCCGCCGAGCGCTTCAGCAATTGCTCGAACTCGCTCATATAGGCGTTTGCCGTGCGGGCTTCTTGCGCACCTCGTCATAGGTGCCCTGGCCGGCAAGGCTGTAGATGCGGCGGGAGAACACATTGGCTTCGCCGGACTGGTAGCGGGCCCAGGCGTCAGCCAGGGCCGCATCGTCGATGGCCCGGGTGATCTCTTCGGTCAGCCCCGACAGGCCCGGCTGCAATTGTTGGGTGCTCTGCTGCTTGGCGGTGGCGTTGCGCAGCACGTCGCGCAGCCAGCCGCCTTCGCCCTGCGGCGCCGCCTCTGCCTCGGCCACCGGTGCCGCCTGACGAGCGGGTTCCGGCTGGCGGACGG
>CAXBKI010000458.1:0-3068 GCA_963975955.1 uncultured Devosia sp. | reverse complement strand
TTCAACCGGGATTTCGACTTCAGGCGTCTCGCCCGTTTGGCCGATATGCGGGGCAAATCCTTTGGTATGCGTGGAAGACAGCAATGATGAGCGACGAGAACGCCGCCTCGGGCGAGACGCCTGAAGTCGAAATCCCGGTTGAAGATGTTGCCGAGAACATTGAGAGCATCGATCCCACCGCGGCGCTGCGGCAGGAAAATGCCGAGCTCAAGGACCGTGTGCTGCGCACCGTCGCGGAGATGGAAAACCTGCGCAAGCGGACCGAACGCGAAGTCAATGACACGCGCAGCTATGCCATTGCAGGCTTTGCCCGCGACATGCTGAGCGCCACCGATGCGCTCAGCCGTGCCCTGGTCATGCTGCCTGCCGAGGCTCGCGAGAACGGTGACGCCACGACCAAGACCTTGATCGAGGGCATCGAGATGGCCGAACGCGAAATGCAGCGGCTGCTGGCCAAGCATGGCGTCAAGCCGATCGAGGCGCAGGGCGAGAAGTTTGATCCGCACAAGCATCAGGCCATGTTCGAGGTGCCCGATCCGAGCCAGCCCGAGGGCACGGTGGTGCAGGTGGTGCAGGCCGGGTTTGCCATTGGCGACCGGATCTTGCGCCCGGCCATGGTCGGCGTCGCCAAGGGTGGCCCGAGCCACGCCCCGGCCGACGAAGCCATCGACAAGAGCGTCTGATTACACGTCAGCGTTTCACGTGAATCGGCGGCCAGACCGATCCAGTACTAATGTGAAAAGGGCGCCTGTGGGCGCCCTTTTTTCATGCCGGCGCCTTTGGCTCAGAACCAGCGATCACCCACCGTCGCGCCATCGCGGGGCAGATCCTCAAAGCTGTGCAGGCCATCGAAGCGTTCGATGGGAATGGCGGCGACCGCTTCGGGCTCGGCAAGCCGGACATTTACCGCCAGGCGCCGGCGCCCGTCCGCTCCGGTGCTCAGCCCGCGCCAATAGGCCACGCAGCCGCACTGTGGACAGAAATTGAAGCTCAGGCTTTTGTCCCCGCGCACATAGGCCGTGGTCGGCCCCGAGACAAAGACGTCCTCATTCTCATGGCCATAGATCCACAGCGTCCCATAGCGACGACAGACCGTGCAATTGCAGGCGGTGGCCGCCTCCGGGACGCTGAGGAAGCGCCAGTGCACGGCGCCACAATGGCAGGATCCCTCGATCATCCCAGGATTTCCCGGCTCATCATTCGCTCGACGCCGGCCGCAGCCATGTCGGCCCAGGCTTTCTCGAGCGAACCGGCATTGTCGATGGCGCGCGTGGCGTCCTCGATGACTGTGACGTCAAAGCCCGCGGCGGCGCCGTCGATGGCCGTCCAGCCAACACAATAGTCGGTGGCCAGGCCCACGACATGGAGCCGGCCAACGTCGCGTTCGTTGAGATAGCCGGCCAGCCCGGTCAGGGTCTCGCGGTCTGCTTCCTGGAAGCCGGAATAGCTGTCGATCTGGCGATTGTAGCCCTTGCGGATGATCAGCTGGCCGTGGGGAATCTCAAGATCGCGGCTGAGCGCGGCGCCATGGCTGTTCCAGACGCAGTGATCGGGCCAGAGTACCTGGGTGCCATAGGGCAGGTCCACCGTCTCGAACGGGGTCTTGCCGGGATGCTGACTGGCAAAGGAGATGTGATCGGCGGGGGGCCAGTCCTGGGTGAAGACGACGTTGGTGAATTTTCTGGCCAGTGCATTGATGAGCGGCACGATCGCATCGCCATCGGCCACCGCCAGCTGGCCACCGGGCAGGAAATCATATTGCACGTCGACAACGACCAGCACGTCGCGCGGTGAAATCGGTATCGTCATCTGGCCATTGCTCCCAACAGAACTCAATCGTGCACCACGGCGCCGCCAGCAGGCGCGGCCCCGGCTATTGCGCCAGACTGCCCCGGCAACGTTAAGGTCCGCAAGCGTCAAAACCGGTTGGTCACGACACCGCTTCTGCCGGCTTGCCAGGCCCGCCGCTGGTCCTTGACCGTCGGGAAAGCCCGACAGTTCGGCCCCGGCAAACAAATACGGCACTTGCCGATTGGCGACCTTGATTATTTTCTGCCGCCGCAGATAGTGCGATGCCGGTTCGCAACGCGCCCGGCCCAGGGGAGAACTGACATGAATGCCTATATCAGGGGCGGCCTGGCCGCCCTCGTGCTGCTGGCTGGTGCTGCGCCAGCCATGGCCGAGACGATCGAATTCACGCTGATCAACGACAGCAGCCAGTCGCTGCATTATTTCTACACCAATCCCAGCAATATGGACGAGTGGGGCGACGACCTGCTCGGCGAAGACGGCACGCTCGAGCCCGGCGAGCAGGGCACGGTGACCATTGGCGATGGCTCGGACCAGTGCCTCTATGATTTCCGCTTCGAGACCGGCGAGGGGGCCGTGCTCGAGGTCAACGAAGTCGATATCTGTTCGCTGAGCAGTTATACGCTGCAGGACTGAGGTCCTGGGGGTCGATGCGCCATCGGCCCCCCACCGGCCAGCCTTTTTTGCTGGCCAGGGCCGTCAAACGCGCCCAATAGGGTCCGAGTGGGCGAATGTGTCCCAACAGCGCTTGAAGCGGTACAGGGACCCCCCTATATACCCGTCAGGCCCAGCAATGGGCGCAATTTCAATTGCAAGGAACCCGGACCTTCGGGACCACGGAGCTGCCTCGCGAGAGGGGGTCCAGCATGGGTTTGCTGAAAGAGAGGCTAGAGTAATGGCTAAAGTCATCGGTATCGATCTGGGCACGACCAATAGCTGCGTTGCGGTTATGGACGGCACTAATCCCAAGGTCATCGAAAACGCTGAGGGTGCGCGTACCACCCCGTCAATGGTCGCGTTCTCCAAGGATGGCGAACGTCTGGTCGGTCAGCCGGCCAAGCGTCAGGCTGTGACCAATCCTGAGGGCACGCTGTTTGCCGTCAAGCGCCTGATCGGTCGTCGCTATGACGACAAGGTCGTGGGCAAGGACAAAAATCTCGTCCCCTTCAAGATCGTGGCCGCCGACAATGGCGACGCCTGGGTTGAAGCGTCGGGCGACAAATATTCGCCGAGCCAGATCTCGGCCATGATCCTGCAGA
>CAXBKI010000457.1:0-3071 GCA_963975955.1 uncultured Devosia sp. | reverse complement strand
TGGTGCGCCAGGTCAATGAGGGCAATACAAGGTTCCAGATGCGTCTGGACCCGCCCGAACTGGGGCGCATCGACGTCAAGCTCGACATCGACAAGTCCGGGCAGATCAACGCCCGGCTGGTGGTGGAGAAATCCGAGACGCTGGACCTGATGCAGCGCGACCAGCGCGCCCTGGAACGGGCCCTGCAGCAGGCCGGGCTCGACGCGGGCAAGACCAATCTCGAATTCTCGCTCAAGCAGAACCCTTTCGGCGGCGGCCAGCAGCAGGCCCGTGACGATCAGGGCCAGCAGTTCCGCCTTGATGGGCCGGCCATTGCCGAGATCGAGGAAGCCCCACCCATCATCAATCTCTACCGCGGCAGCCTCACGGCCAGCGGCGTTAACATCATCGCGTAAGGAGTAGGTGTCATGGCAGTCAACGGCGTATCAGGATCGAGCAATTCCAGTCAGAGCGCGACGGCGCGGGCCGGCATTGCTGACAATTTCGACACCTTTTTGAGCATTCTGACCACCCAGCTCAAGAACCAGAACCCGCTCGATCCGCTCGATACAAACCAGTTCACCCAGCAATTGGTGCAGTTCTCCGGCGTCGAGCAGCAGCTCAAGACCAATGAGTTCCTCGAAACCCTGATGCTGGCCGGTCAGAACACCGCCAAATCCGATGCGGTGTCCTATATCGGCAAGGAAGTGACATCCTCGGGCAAGACCGGCGAGCTGACCGATAGCGACGCCGTGTTCTGGGCCTATAGCGCCGATGCCAACGCCACCCATGCCACCGTCACCATCAAGGATTCCAAGGGCCAGGTGGTGTTCAACCAGACCGGCCCGATCGCGGCTGGTCCGGGCACCTTCCGCTGGGACGGGGTAGGCACTGACGGCAATGCCAAGCCGAATGGCATCTACACCATCGATATCGCCGGCAACGACGCCAATGGCCGGGCCGTCAAGATCAGCACGGCCTCCATCGGCATCGTCACCGCCGTCGACTTCACCGGCAACATCCCGATTCTGAGCGTTGGCAGCCGCAAGGTCGCCATTACCGACGTGACGGACGTGCGCATTCCCGACGTTACCGCCCCGCCCAAGACACCCGACACTACCGATCCCGAAGACCCGGCGGATCCGGACGAAACCTCAGTCTGAAGCCAGTACTCCCGCACCGCCACCAGCACCCTCAGCCCAGTATCTGAGGGTGTTTTTCTGTCTGGCGGGCAGTCAATCGGGAACCGCGGCAACACCTTGAATTTTCAGACTGTCTTTAACCTGTTGTAAGGTTTGCCTTAGTCGAATTTTAAGCCCGTTGTCCTAGTCTACTCAATATATGGTCAGGTTTGAGTAGAGAGTAAAATGACCGTACAGATGCGACCTCGCGTTAAGTACGTTATCGGACCGGACGGAAGTCCGCTCACGATTGCAGATCTTCCCCCCGCCAATACGCGGAGGTGGGTCATTCGCCGTAAAGCCGAAGTCGTCGCTGCTGTGCGCGGCGGTTTGCTCAGCCTCGAAGAGGCCTGCGACCGTTACACGCTCAGCGTCGATGAATTCTTGAATTGGCAAGCGGCAATCGACAAGCATGGTCTTGCTGGATTGCGGACCACCTGGATCCAGCACTACCGCGAAGGCTGAGCCGAAAGGCTGCCAGCCGGTAAAGTCAAAGCCCGCCCGGGTCACCGGGCGGGCTTTGTTGTCATGGGGTCTGGGGCGTCAGCCATGCCTTGGCCGTGGGGCGCTGCAACATGGTCTGGTAATAGGCCTCTGCCGCCGGCAGGGGCGGATGGTCGAACGGGATGGCGAACCAGCGGTGCAGCCCCAGCGTGATGGCGATGTCGGCGAGCGAAAACTGCTCTCCCACCACAAAGGCGCCGCTCCTGGCCAGATGCGCGTCGATAATGGCCATCTTGTCGGCCCATACCGCGATATTGTCGGCCAGTTTCCGGGCATCGTCGAAACCGGGCTCCTTGCGGATGATCGCCCGCAGCGGATAGCCCCAGTGACTGGCCATTTCGTTGTTCTGCCAGAGCACCCACTGCATCGCCAGCGCCTGCCCGCGCGCCGTGCCGGGCAATAGCGCGCCATTGCCGAACGCCTGATTGACATAGCCCATGATGGCAATGCTGTCCCACAGCACGAAGTCGCCATCGATCAGCACCGGCACCTGCGCATTGGGGTTGAGGGCGAGAAATTCGGGCACCTTGGGATCGCGCAGCGGCAGGCCCCAGTCCTCGCGCTCACAGGCAACGCCGACCTCCTCGAGCGCCCAGAGCGCCTTGCGCACATTGATCGATGTCAGACGACCCAGAATTTTGACCATGCTTTACAACCCTTGATTCACTTTGCCCGGCATATTTTGCCGAAAATAGCATTCTGCAACAATTCGTTAAGACTCTGTTTACCACCAGCTAGGTAATTTTTGCCCAGCGATGACCATGCGGTTTTGCATTTGCATGAGCCCAGTTTGAATCGAGTGCAGGCTTGGATAATTTCTCACAGCTGATGACCCGCATAGGGCTGCCGCGCTTGGCAGCTATGGCGACTGTCGCTGTGCTGATGCTCGGCTTTTTCGCCTTTCTGGTCATGCGGGCCCAGACGCCGAACCTGGCGCCGCTCTACACCGACCTGACGCTCGAGGACTCCTCGGCCATCATCAGTGAACTGCAGACCCTCAATACGCCCTATGAGCTGCGCGGGGAAGGCGACACCATTCTGGTCCCGCGCGACCAGATCCCCACCTTGCGCATGACACTGGCCGGCTCGGGCCTGCCACAGCGTGGCCAAGTCGGCTATGAGATATTCGACCAGCAGTCGACCCTGGGCGCCACCAGCTTTGTCCAGAACATCAACAATGTCCGCGCCCTCGAAGGCGAGCTGGCCCGCACCATCACATCCCTGACCCGGATCAAGACCGCCCGCGTCCATCTGGTACTGCCCGAGCGCGAACTGTTCCGCCGTGAGCGCAAGGACCCGACGGCCTCGATCGTGCTGTCGGTTCGCGGTGAACTTTCCTCCGGCGAAATCCGCGCCATCCAGCACATGGTGGCTGCCGCCATCGAGGGCATGACGCCCACCCATGTT
>CAXBKI010000456.1:0-3089 GCA_963975955.1 uncultured Devosia sp. | reverse complement strand
CCCGACGACTCCGATCAGGAGGACGGCGAGGATTCCCAACCCGATCAGGGCGAGGCTTCCGACCAGGCGCCCGAACAGGGCGAGGGCGAGAACGACAGCCAGGACAGCGAGCAGGACGAGCAGACCGGCGACAGCGAGGAAACCGGCGACGTCGAGGGCATGGAATCGGACATGGCCGATACCGACGAGGACGCCGCCGCCGATGCGGGCGAGGATGCGCCCATGCCCCCGCCGGGCAAGGATGGCGGCACCGAGCTCACCAACCAGTTCAACTACAAGGTGTTCACCAGCAAGTTCGACGAGATCGTCAAGGCGGCCGAGCTGTGCCCGCCCGATGAGCTCGACCAGCTGCGCGCGCTGCTCGACAAGCAGCTGGAAAACCTGGCCGGCGCGGTGGCGCGGCTGGCCAACAAGC
The DNA here is from genome assembly GCA_963975955.1 of uncultured Devosia sp. GTDB lineage: Bacteria > Pseudomonadota > Alphaproteobacteria > Rhizobiales > Devosiaceae > Devosia. Next base: position 2,674 of record CAXBKI010000456.1, on the reverse strand, counting down.
TGCAGCGCCGGCTGATGGCCAAGCAGAATCGCAGCTGGCAGTTCGACCTCGAGGAAGGCCTGCTCGATACCGCGCGGCTGACCCGCGTGGTTACCGACCCGATGCAGGCGCTCAGCTTCAAGGTGGAGAACGATACCGATTTCCGCGACACGGTGGTGACGCTGCTGATCGACAATTCCGGCTCGATGCGCGGGCGCCCGATCACCATTGCCGCGATCTGCGGCGATATCCTGGCGCGCACGCTCGAGCGCTGCGGCGTCAAGGTTGAGATCCTGGGCTTTACCACCCGGGCCTGGAAGGGCGGCAAGAGCCGCGAAGCCTGGCTCGAAGCGGGCCGCCCGGCCAATCCGGGGCGCGTCAACGATGTGCGCCACATCATCTACAAGGCCGCCGACGAGCCATGGCGCCATGCAAGGCGCAATCTGGGCCTGATGATGCGCGAAGGCCTGCTCAAGGAAAACATCGATGGCGAGGCGCTCGAATGGGCGCGCAAGCGGCTGATGGCGCGGCCCGAATCGCGGCGCATCATGATGGTGATTTCCGATGGCGCGCCGGTCGATGACAGCACGCAGTCGGTCAATGCCGGCAATTACCTGGAGGCCCATCTGCGCCAGGTGATCGAGGACATCGAAACCCGCTCGCCGATCCAGCTGGTGGCCGTGGGTATCGGCCATGATGTGACGCGCTATTATCGCCGCGCCGTGACGCTGCTCGATGCCGAAGAGCTGGCGGGCGCGCTGACCGACGAACTGGCCTCGCTGTTCGATGAGGAATTGCCGAGCCAAACGCGCCGCCGCGGGCGATAATGAACCGGGTTCTTGCCTCTCTCGCACTGGCGTTGCTGGCAGGGCTCCAACCATTGTGTGCGGCGGAAGTCTCGGTCAGCGCCACCCAGATCCGCAGCTTCGGGGAAACTCCGCTGGATGGGCCGGTCGGCAAGCTGGTCTTTCGCGGTGGCGTGGCGCTGGTGGCGCAGGACGACACCTTCGGCGGCCTCTCCGGCGTGGCGCCGACCGGGCCGAATCAGCAGGTGAGCTTTGTCAGCGATCGGGGCAGTTTCGTCAGCGGCCAACTGGTCTATGACGATGACAACCGGCTGTTCGGGTTGATCGGGGTCACGGTCGAGCCGATCCTGAATTCGCAGGGCGCCATGCTGCCCCGCCAATATGCCAAGGATGCCGAGGGGGTCGACACCGTCTACCGCAATGGCAAGCCGGCGGCGGTGCGGGTGAGCTTTGAACACCTGACCAGGGTTGCCGATTTCGCCCTCACCGACGGGGCGCCCGGCGGCCCGGCGCGCGAGGTTCCCCTGCCCCAGTGGCTGACCGATCTGCGCACCAACCAGTCGCTGGAATCGGTGTGCGTGGCGCCGCGGCAATCCCCCATTGCCGGCTCCACCCTGCTGTTGACCGAAGACCATGACGATGGCGCGGGCAACCACAGTGGCTGGCTGCTGGGCCAGAATGACAAGGGCGCCATCAGCTATGCGGCCAGCCCGGGCGTCTATCCGACCGATTGCGCCTTTCTGCCCAATGGCGACCTGCTGGTGCTCGAACGGGGCGTGGTCATGCTGACCTTTGTCATGGCCCTGCGGCGGGTCCCGGCCGCCGAGGTAAGGCCGGGCGCGGTGATGAAGGGGGAGTTGCTGCTGAGCGCCAGCGGCAGCACCATCGACAATATGGAAGCGCTGGCCGTGCATGTGGTGCCCGATGGCGAGACGCGAATCCTGATCGGTTCGGACAATAATTTCAACGACTGGCAGCGCAGCCTGCTGCTCGAATTAGCCCTGCCCAACCCGTCTTAGCGCCAGCCGGCCACAGCATGGTCACATTGAATCGGGCCGGTAGCCGTTGCCGATCAGTCACTGATTCGTAGTTTTTGATTTTGCTGATTTTTTGTGCTATGGTGCCTCCATATGCAGTTAAGCCCGTCACCCAGCCCGTGCCGTCAGGCACGATTTTTTTGACAACATCGTAGGATGCATGCGCCCTGGGGGAAGCGGACCCGGAGCGCGTGGGGCTTGTCTGCGCGCGGCGTTCCGTTCGAACGCCAATAAGTAGGATGGACGAACCTTTCCGCCAGGAATTGTCCATTTGGGGCGTCAACAAGGAGTTCCATGAATATGGTAGTCAAGAAGTCACAGCAGCGGCTTGGGTTCAAGACGGGCGAGTATGTCGTTTATCCGGCGCATGGCGTCGGCGTCATCGTCTCCATTGAAGAACAGGAAGTCGCCGGTCTGGTGCTTGAGTTGTTCGTCATCAGCTTCGAGCAGGACAAACTGACTCTGCGCGTCCCTGTGGCAAAGATCAAGTCCGTGGGCATGCGCAAGCTGGCCGAAGACGACATGGTCACCCAGGCCCTGACCACCGTGACCGGCCGGGCCCGTGTCAAGCGCACCATGTGGTCGCGCCGCGCCCAGGAATACGAAGCCAAGATCAATTCGGGCGATCTGATCGCCATTTCCGAAGTCGTGCGCGATCTTTATCGTTCCGACGAACAGCCTGAGCAGTCCTATTCGGAACGCCAGCTGTTCGAGCAGGCGATGGACCGCATGAGCCGCGAAATCGGTGTCGTCAACAAGCTGACGCTGACCGAGGCCGTGCAGCTTATCGAGAAGAACCTGGCCAAGTCCCCCAAGCGGACCAAGGACGCTGCCGCCGACAGCGACGAGGAA
>CAXBKI010000455.1:0-3101 GCA_963975955.1 uncultured Devosia sp. | reverse complement strand
CCGATCGCGGTCTGATCCGCTGGTTGGACCGATCATGCGAAGTGGTCGATGTGGAGGGGCTGATGGCGCTGTCGGCGTGGGAAGGCTTGCCCGAGGGGCGACGGCCGCTGATATGAGGGCGGCTGCCATCGCAAAACGGCCATCGCGCCGTGGCAATTCGAGGATCTTGATTGCTGCAGATTGCTGGTGGCGCGGGGAAGGTTATGAACACAGCGAGCGACATGGTCGGTGAGAAGACGCATCGCCGGGCCCGGCCCGTGACGGCCCGGCGCCTGGTGATGTTTGCCTCGCTGGCGCTGGTTGTCCTGGCAGTGTTGGCGGCATTGGTGCTGATGCAGGGCATCGACCGGCAGATCGATGACATGACGCGCACCTACGAAGTGCGCAACCAGGCGCGTGAACTGACGCTGGCGCTCACCGATGCCGAAGCGAGCAAGCTTGGCTATGTGCTGACGGGCGAAAAGCGCTATATGGAAATCTACAGCCGCGCCTCCGCTGCAATTGATACCCGCACCGCTTCCCTGGTCTCGATCACGAGGAACGATCCGCTGCAGGCCGAGCGCCTGGCCGCCATCGTCAGCGACATGGCTGTGCGCGTGGAGGAGATGGGCCGGGCCATGCGCCTGGTCGGTGCACAACGGACCAGCGAAGCGCGCGCCCTGATCCAGTCCGGGGCCAGCGAGCGGACCATGGATTCGGTTCGCATGGCGCTCGAGCGGTTCATTGATGATGAAAATCAGAAACTGCTCGATCGCAACTGGAGCATCGATGGCGCGCGGCGCTGGCTGGTCGGCTCGATCATCGCGGCGCTCGCCGGTGCGGCGATACTGACCTATGTGCTGATCAGGCGGACGCAGCGCGATGTGAACGTGCTGGCGCTCAATCGCACTCTGCTGCTGAGTGAAAAAGAAGCGCTCGAGGCGCATGTCCGGGATCGCACGCAGGCAGTCGAAGAGGCCCGTGCCCATGCCGAGCACGAGCGGCAGCGCGTTGAAACGCTGCTGCAGGACACCAGCCACCGGATCGGCAATTCCCTGGCGACAGTGTCATCACTGCTGGGCCTGCAATTGCTGCGCAGCAATTCGGCTGAGGTCAAGCTCGCCCTGGAGGCTGCACGCTCGCGGGTTCATGCCATTGCTTCGGCGCATCGCCGGCTGCGGCTTGGCGATGACCTGGAAACGGCCAGCGCCGACGAGTTCATAGACGCCGTCCTGCAGGATCTGGCCACCACGGTGTCAGACGCCAAGGCCGTCACGCTGATCGGGGAAATCGATCCGATCATGATCAGTGCGCGCGACGCGACGACCGTCGGAATCCTGGTGGGAGAGCTGGTGACCAATGCGCTCAAACACGCGTTTCCCGAAGGCCGTGGCGGGAATGTGATCGTGCGTCTCAAGCGTGACGAGGCGGGCGTGCCGACCTTGTGGGTGATCGATGACGGCGCCGGAATCGGCGAACAGGAACAGCCGGGGGAAGGCGGGCTGGGCTCGGTGATCATCACCCAGCTGGCGCGCCAGTTCGGTGGAACGCCGTCCTATGAACGACGCCCCGAGGGCGGGCTCAGCGTCGTCGTGCCTTTGCCTGGGATTGAAAGTACACAGGCCGCTTCTTGAGCGCGCCAACCGGAGTTTGCGCTTGCACATAGTAGCAGTTTTAAACCGTGACGGCGGGACGTTGCGGACCATGGACCTGGATGCGTTCTGCGCGCAGGCCTGTGCCTTGTTCGAGCGGCACGGCCACACGCTCGAGTGCATGGTGGTGCCCGGCAAGGCGATTGAAAAGCAGTTGCGGGCGTCCGCCGGTCGCGAGGGCGTCGATGCGCTCCTGGTGGGCGGCGGCGACGGCACAATCTCTGCTGCCGCAGGCATCGCCTATGAAACAGGCGTGCCGCTGGCCATCCTGCCGGCGGGCACGATGAACCTGTTTGCCCGGGCCCTCGGGGTGCCGCTGGACCTGACCGAAGCTCTTGAGGCGCTGGCCGCAGGGGAAGTGGGAGCCGTCGATATCGCCACGGCCAATGGGCGCCCGTTTGTTCATCAGTTCGGGGTGGGTATTCATGCCCGTCTGGTGCGGATCCGCGAGGGCATGGTCTATCGCAGCCGGCTGGGGAAAATGCTGGCCAGCCTGCGGGCAATTGCGGCAGCGGTCGTGAGGCCGCCGGTGTTCGAAGCCGAGCTGCACAGTGCCCGCGGCCTGGAAAAGCGGCGGGTCTCGGGGATTGCAGTCTCCAATAACCGGGTGGGCGACGGGCACATTCCCTATGCCGACCGGCTGGACGAGGGCGTGCTCGGCGTCTATGTCGCGGCGCCGATGTCGACGCTCGACGTGGTGGGGTTGACGATCGGGGTATTGTTCGGCACGTGGCGGTCGAGCCCCATGGTCTCCGAGAGCGAAGTGAAGGCTGTCACACTGCGGTTTCCCAAGCGCAAACGCAGCGCCAAGGCGGTGATCGACGGCGAGCTGGTGCAGCTGGAGCCGACCACAGACCTGGCGATACACCCGGGTGCCCTGCGGGTGATCCTGCCCAGATCGGCGGTGTGAAATGAGAGCCAGGTGTGAGGGAACCAATTGGCCCGGCACTGCGTTTGGTGTGATTGGCCAGCCTTGTTGGTTATTGGTTGGCAATCTGGGTTAAGTAGGACGCGCCGTGACAGAACAAGGGGCCAGACTGCCCGAGGACGTATGGGCAGTTGTCAAAGATCGCCGGCGGCTGGACGTGCTGTCGGCATTTGAAGGGCACGAAGGTGAAGAGGACGAGGACTTTGATCGTCTGAGCCGGTCTGCAGCGCGAATTTTCAAGACCGAGTTCGCGCTGGTGTCGCTGGTCGGGGAAGCTCATCAGTCGTTCCGCGCGCGCTTTGGCTGGGGCGAGACGACTGGCACCAGCACAGAAATCTCGTTCTGCGCCCATACTATAGCGCTTGCCGGTGACGAACCCATGGTGGTGCTCGATGCCCGCCAGGACGATAGGTTCCGCGACAATTCCCTGGTCACTGCCGCGCCGTTCATCCGGTTTTATGCCGGGGCGCCGATCATGGTGGAGGGCCAGAAGATTGGTTCGCTCTGCGTGCTCAGCCAGTCTCCCCGCGACAGCGTCGACC
>CAXBKI010000454.1:0-3103 GCA_963975955.1 uncultured Devosia sp. | reverse complement strand
TGGGGTCATCACATCCGAACAATGACGCGGACACGGTAAACAATATATTCCGCGCCGGATGCAAAAACATCGAAGTTTTGATGCGGCTTCTTACTGGCTGTCAAACGAGAGCCGCGCCTGATCGATGCGCTTGTGATTCTCACCGGCCCATTCGATCAGATGGCCGAAAGGCACGATGATGGACTGGCCCAATGGGGTCAGCCGGTATTCAACCGAGGGCGGCTTGGTGTCGAACACCTGGCGCGCGACCATGCCGTCCCGCTGCAGGGAGCGCAGGGTCTGGGTCAGCATTTTCTGGGATATGTCGGGAAGCTCCCGGCGCAACTGATTGAACCGCTGGGGCCCGCTCGCCAGTGTCATCACCAGCAGCATGCTCCACTTGTCGCTGATCTTGTCGAGCACGCCACGCACGGGGCAATCGCCATCCTGGCGCGTGACGTTTTCGTTCCAGCGTGCGACATAGGCAGCGGCTTGATCGAGGGTGTTGAGCATCAGGGTTACTCCAAAGTGACGTTGTGCGCGCAAAGTGCCTCCTTACGGAGACCGGAATGCAGGGCTACATAGCACTCTCTGTTTGATACTTACTCTCCAACGGCATCCGCCGCAAGGAGGGTGGAAAGCCACTAAGGAGCATTCGATATGACACAGTTCAAGGACCAGACCCTGCTGGTGACCGGCGCCTCTGGCCATTTTGGTGGCATTGCCGTCGAGGAATTGCTGGCGCGCGGCGCCACCAAGGTCGTCGCCGGCACGCGTGACCCGTCCAAGCTGGCCGACCTGGCGGCCAGGGGCGTCGAGGTCCGCAAGATGGATTTTGACGACGCGGCGGGCTTGAGTGCGGGTTTTGCCGGTGTCGACCGGGTGCTGATCATCAGCACTGACGGCATTGGGCGACGCGTCGCGCAGCAGAGCGCGGCAGTTGCGGCGGCCAAGGCGGCCGGCGTCAAGCATGTCGTCTATACATCTGCCCCGGCGGCGCGCCCCAATCTCGATGCCGGCCTGAGCCCCGAGCATTTCTGGACCGAGCAGGCGATTGCCCAGAGCGGTTTGGACTTCACCATTCTGCGCAACCACATGTATGCCGAAAACAATCTGGTGGATGCCGCCCATGTCATCGCGTCAGGTCAGTTGTTCGGTCTGATTGGAGATCGCGGCACGGCCTTTGTTGCCCGCGCTGACGCTGCACGGGCCGCTGCAGGCGCCTTGTTGAGTGCCCAGGGTCAGACAATTGAGGATGTCAGCGGTCCGGCCGCTGTGACCAATGTCGAGCGCGCCGCGCTCTACACCCAGCTGACCGGCAAGCCGGTCGCGGTGGTTGCCGTCACACCTGACGAACTCAAGGGCGGCATGATCGCTGCCGGCCTGCCCGCCGGCGTGGCCGACATGCTGGTGGCCTTCCAGGTCGATGCCGTGCTCGGCCATCATGGCGTGGTTACCGATGTGGTGGAACGCTATTCCGGGCGCAAGCCGCAGTCGCTGGCCGACGTGCTTGCGGCCAAACGCGCCGCGCTGGGCGCCTGAGTATCGTGGCTCCGCGCCGCCGGCGCGGGGCCATTCACGCCGGCTGACTGACCCGGTCCGCCCCCCTCCCCGTTCCATCGAAGCCTGCTGGACGCTCCCCAGACAAAGCCATAGGAATTGAGCCTGTTGGCGTGATGGCTTGAGGATTCGGGGCCGGTGTCTGAAAGATCTTTGCTCGCTCGCCTCTGGGCCCGGCTGCTGTATGACCGCTCCATCGGGTTCGGTTTCGAATCTCTGGGGCTGGCCACCCTGCGCCGACCCCGCCTGATCGGCCTGTTCGCCCTGGTTTTCACCATTATCTGCGCCAGCCAGCTGCCGCGCGCCAATGTCGATGGCGACCTGCTGCGCGTCTATGCGCATTCGGGTCCCTATTACGACGCCTATGACCATCTCTCGCAAACCTTCGGCACCTTCGAGAACGACGTCTATGTGCTGGTCAATTCGCCCACGCTGACCGAACCGGAGACGCTCGAGCGCGTGCGGGAGCTGGCCTTTGACCTCGAGCTGAACGACTTTGCCGTGGGCTCGATGTCGCCCTTCACGCTGCGCCGGCCCTCCAGCCTGGGCGGTTCGGTGCCGGCCGTGCCCGAGGGCATGGTCAATTCATCAGAAGTGGCCATGGCGCTGAGCGACCTGCAGCAGAACGACCCCATGATGCGCAATCTGATCACGCCCGATCTGACCGGGGTGGTGCTCATCATGTTTCCCAATCAGGAAATGACCCGGGGCGACGGCACCAAGGCCATGCTGGCCAATGTGCGCGAGATGCTGAGCTATTATGAGGGAGGGGATCTGCAGATCGAGCTGACCGGGCCGCCGGTCTGGACCTCCGAGATGATCACGGCGTCGGTCAATGACCAGATCAAGTTCACCGCCTATGGCTTTGGCCTGGGGGCGCTGATCGCGCTGTTTGCGCTGCGCTCGCTGACGGGGGCGCTGCTGGTGGCGACCACGCCCTTTATTGCGCTGGTGTGGTCGATGGGCACCGTCATGCTGATGTTCGGCTCGTTCTCGTTCCTGACCATCATCGTGACGACGCTGGTGCTGGTGATGGCCTTCGCCGAATCGATGTTCTTCATCTTCAACTGGCTGGCCCTGTGGCGCGATGGCATGGAACCCCACAAGGCGGTCGATGCCACGCTCAAGCTGGTCGGACCGGCAACTTCCCTGACCACGCTGACCACGCTGGTGGCCTTTGCCTCGTTATATGTCTCGCCGGGCCAGGGCGCGCAGGAATTCGCCATTGCCGGCGCCGTTGGCTGCGCCATCATGTTCATCTGCCTGATGACGGTGATGCCGCTGCTGCTCAAGCTGTCGCTGCGCCTGGGTTTCCGCTCCCCCAGGCCCCCCAGTTTTGCGCTCAACGCCGCCATGCCGCTGGCCTGGATGCTGGCCACCCGGTTTGGCCGCACCGTATCGGTGCTCTCGGTCCTGGCCGTGACGCTGCTGGTGGTGCCCTATTTCCTCATCGAGCCCAAATTCTCCTTTGAGGATTTCATGGCCACCGATTCCAGCGCGCTCGATACCGCCGCCGAGATCGATCAGGGCGTGGGCGGGGTGGCGCCGCTCTATATCCGCGTCC
>CAXBKI010000453.1:0-3109 GCA_963975955.1 uncultured Devosia sp. | reverse complement strand
CATCGAGCAGGGCGCGGGTATAGGGGTGCTGCGGGTTGGCGAAGATGGTTTCGGTGGGCGCTTCCTCGACGACACGGCCGCGATACATGACCACGACGCTGTCGGTCAGGGATTTGACGGTCGAGAGGTCATGGCTGATGAACAGCATGGAAAGCCCCATCTCGGCCTGCAGTTCCTTGAGCAGGCCGATGATCTGCGCCTTGACGGTGACGTCGAGGGCCGAGGTGGGTTCGTCGGCCACCAGGACCGACGGTCCCAGGATCAGGGCGCGGGCAATGGCGACGCGCTGGCGCTGGCCGCCCGAGAGTTCATGGGCGTAGCGGCCGCCGAAATTGCGCGGCAGGCCGACGCGTTCAAGCCAGTCCAGCGCCTTTTGGGTCTGTTCGCGCGCCGAGCCGATGGCATGGATGTGCAGCGGCTCGGCGACGATCTGGCTGAGCGTCATCATGGGGTCGAGCGCTGAATAGCTGTCCTGGAAAACGATCTGCATGTGGCGGCGGAAGGATTTGAGAGCCGCCGCGCCCATGGTGGAAATGTCGGTGCCATCGACCAGGATCTGGCCGGCACTGGGCTCGGTCAGGCGCATGGCCATCAAGCCGGTGGTGGTCTTGCCCGAGCCCGACTCGCCGACCAGACCGACAATGCGGTTGCGCGGCAACACGATGTCGAGGGGGCGGACGGCGTGGAAATCGGTGTGGCTGCTGGATAGACCCGTGCGGCGGCTGATGCGGTAGGTCTTGGCGAGACCACGCAATTCCAGGGCGGGCGCCGTGCCGGCATCGACCGCGTCTGAGGGGTCAAAGCTGGCACTCAGGCTGGCCAGCAGGGTCCTGGTGTAGCTGTGCTGCGGCGCATCGAAGATCTGCTGAACCGGCCCCTGTTCCATCACCTCGCCATTGTACATGACCAGCACCCGGTCGACGGTTTCGGCGATGACGCCCAGATCATGGGTGATCATGACCAGGGCCATGCCGAACTCGGCCTGCACCCGTTTGATCAGCTGCAGGATCTGGGCCTGGATGGTGACGTCGAGCGCGGTGGTGGGCTCGTCGGCGATCAGCACCTTGGGCCGGCAGGACAGCGCCATGGCAATCATGGCGCGCTGCAGCATGCCGCCCGAGAGCTGGTGGGGATAGTAATCGAGGACGTCCCTGGCGTTCTTGATCTCGACCCGGAGCAGGAGCTGCTCGGCCTCGAGCCGCGCGTCGCGCCGGCTGCGGGGGCGGTGGGTCTGGATCGTTTCGCAAATCTGGTGGCCGATGGTGAAGACCGGATCGAATGCGGTCATCGGGTCCTGGAAGATCATGGCGGCCGAACGGCCGCGCAAGCGCTTGAGATCGTCCTTGCTGGCCTTGAGGACATCAATGCCGTCGAGCTTGATGGTGGTGGCGCTGACCCGGGCGGTGGCGGGCAGCAGGCGCAGCAGGGCGCCGCAGCTGACTGACTTGCCCGAACCGGATTCTCCGACAATGCCCAGGCTTTCGCCTTCCTCAAGAGAAAAGCTCACACCGCGCACGGCATCGACCTGGCCGCCATACTGGCTGAAGCTGACCCTGAGGTCTTCAATTTCGAGGAGGGGCATGAACTGACCTTGCTGGGGAGGGGAGGCGCTCCCTGGGCTTGGGGACCAGGGAGCGCGGCGCGCGATCGGAGCGACTACTGCTTGGTCAGGTGCGTGAAGAAGTAGTGGCCAAGACGATCGAGCGAGGTGAAGCCCAGCTTGTTGGGCGTGGAGGCGTCGCCACCGAGCTGGTCGGAGATGACGGCGATGGTGATGGGATGCACCAGCGGCACGATCAGGGCCTGGTCGATCATGACCTGCTCGGCCTCGGCGTAGAGCTCGTAGCGGGTATCCCAATCGGGTTCGGAGTCGGCCTTGGCTACCAGCGCGTCATATTCGGGGATGTGGTAGCCGTGGCGGCCGCCATTGTAGAAGATGCCATAGAAGTTCGACGGATCGAGATAGTCGTACTCATAGGGCGCGATGAAGATGTTGTTCTTCTTGTTGCGCAGGCCATCCATCCAGTCGGCGCCGGGCAGGACGCGGATGTTCATGGTGATGCCCAGAACGTCCTTGAACTCGGCCTGCAGATACTGTGCCATGGCCGGGATGATCGCGCCATTATAGCCGCCCTCTTCGCGATACCAGATCTCGATTTCGGGGAAGCCCTTGCCGTCCGGGAAGCCCGCATCGGCCATGAACTGCTTGGCTTTGTCGGGATCAAACACGGCTTCTGCCGCGACGTCGGGATTGTAGCCAGGGTAGCCGGGCGGCAGGATGGAACCGGCCGGAATGGCGATATCCTTGAGGACCGTGGAGGTCAGCTCGTTGCGATCGACCGCGTAGTAGAAGGCCTTGCGCACGTTCTCGTCGTTGAAGGGCGCAGAGTCCAGATCATAGGAAATGTAGGAGGTGGCAAAGACCGCGTTCTTGCGGATACCGTCGGGATAGCGCTGGGTCGCCACCGGCACCTGGCCGGTATTGAGGAAGGAATAGTCGGCGTCGCCAGCCAGGAAAGCGGGCAGGCCCACTTCGGGAGCCCCCAGGCTAGGATCGACTTCGAGGCGGTCGATCTGGGCCTGCCAGGGGCCGGTATAGGTGTCGGACTTGGTAAAGACGACCGAGTTGTTGGATTTTTCCCAGCTTTCGATGTCGAACGGGCCGGAGGTGACGATGGTATCGACATTGAGGGCCCAGTCATCGCCGAGCTTGTCGACGACGTGCTTGGGCACGGGGTACCAGAGGCTGGTGACCGAGGGGAAGTAGGGCTTGGGCGCCACGGTGGTGACCTCGATGGTCAGGTCATCGACGGCCTTGAGACCCAAGGTCGACACATCGGCGGTGCCTTCGGTGACTTCCTTCCAGTTCTTGATGCCGCCGGCAAAGTCCCAGTACCAGGCAAAGTCGTAGCCATCGGTCGCGGCGCGCTGCAGGGCAAAGACATAGTCAGTAGCGGTGAGTGGTTCGCCGTCAGACCAGACCAGACCCGGGCGCAGCTTGAAGGTCCAGGTCAGTCCATCCTCGGACTGGCTCCAGCTTTCAGCCGCCAAGGGGGTGAGCTCGAATTCCTTGTCGAAGGTGGCCAGCGGCACCTGCAGCAGTTCTGCG
>CAXBKI010000452.1:0-3117 GCA_963975955.1 uncultured Devosia sp. | reverse complement strand
GCGCCGACGGGTGGTTCGACTTCGACAATCTCGAACAGGGCTACCGCGTGTCCATCCGCTGGGACCCGGCAGATTTTCCCGCCTGCCTGCTGTGGATTTCGAACGGCGGACGGCAGTTCTATCCCTGGTCCGGCCGGTTCCACGGCATCGGCATCGAACCGGTGGCAGCCCCCTTCGATCTGGGCACCGCCATTGCCACCGACAGCGCCAACCCACTGGCCCGTGCCGGCACGCCAACCGCCCACGCCTTCCGCGCCGGCGTCCCCTGGCGGACGCGCTATTCCATCGCGTGCAGCGCCCTGCCCGCATAAGCGGCCGCAGCCCGGACCGAGCCGGCGCTACGGCGGCGCCTTGCGCGCTGGCCCGGCCTAGATGTGCACCACCAGGCGGGCCCAGGCGCGTCCGGCCACGGGCATGCGCACGCTGCCATCACAGGCCAGCGTTTCGATGACCGCGCCAGCCAGATTGGTCCGCTGTGCCGCCACCGGCGTGACCCGTCCGGCGCCAATGCGCAGCTCATGAGCGCCATTGTCGAGATTGAGCACGGTCAGTGCCACGCCTTCGGGCACGGTTTCCATCCGCGTCAGCACAAGGCTGTCGGCATCGATGCTCAACAGGCCGTCGGTCGGGTTGGTCAGCGCGCCATGCCCCGCATAGAGATGGTGCGCAAGCGGCTGGGCCCTGGACAAGGCCTCGGCAGCGGCAATGCCCAGTTCCCGTTTGCCGTGCGGAATGATCCAGAACCCGAAGTGGATGCGTCCGCCCTGGTCGGCCTGAAAATTGGTGCTCCAGTAATTGTTGGTTAGCCAGGCCAACAGTACGGGGTGCGGACGCTCGACGGTGCCATCTTCCGCCCTGAAGCGGCCATAGGTGAACCCGCCGATCTGCCAGAGCGGCGCATCGGGCGTGGCGACGGTGAGTTCGCGCTCGGCATCGGAAATCCGGATGAAGCGCTGCGTCGTGACATAGTGCCGGCTGGCATAGGGGAGCTGCTCGTCATCGAGCCGGACCGCGGCGCCGGCGGTTTCATAATCGACGTCCCAATCCGGATCGAGGGCGGCGGGCATTGGCAGATAGATCGCGTGCGGTCCGGGGATCGGGGTTTTCATGATCGTTGCCTCGATCTGCAGAGCGGGGTCGTCGGCGGTCAGCCGATAGAGCACCTCGATGGTGTCGCCATTGGCCAGCTCGAACAGCTGGACGATCTCTGCGCAACCATGGGCCAGCCGCTCGCGTGTCCAGACCGGCCGGTCCGGCTGCATGTGGGCCGCGGGCCAGTCGCGGTTCCAGTAGTGGCTCCAGTCGGGACGATCGCCCTTGTGGCTCCTGAACATGTCCTCGCGGTCGTTGGAGGCGATGGTCTCGAGCACCGGCACGCCGAAGCGCAGGCCATTGGTGTGCGCGCCCACGAAATTGCGGCCATCCCTGTCGAGCCCGGCCAGACCGCCGCGGTCGGGGTCGATCGTCACGGCGATGCGGCCGTTGGACAGCACGTTGTCGGCAACGCTCAGGCCGTCCATCGGACCGGCCATAACCTCTTCCGCCGGCACGACAACATAGGACAAGGCCGGCACCTCGAAGGGCCTGGTCCAGAAGCGCCGCTCGGTGGGCACATCATTGTCGACGTCCTGGCGGTGGACGAGGTGCGAAGGCGGGCCGAAGGGCAGGAAGTCGCGCAGGCTGCCAGGCGCGACATCGGTGGCCGCCGCGCCAAACGGGGCAATGTTGGACAGGCTGAGCGCCTGGCGGACAGGCACGGGGTGCGGGTTGTAGACCAGCAGGTGCGGCGCCTCGCCGCCGGCGTGCCGGGCCAGGCTTTCCAGCCCGTCGCGGCGCAGCATGCGGGCATAGCTCGCGCCCTCGGCCGCGGTTGCCAGCTTGAGCAATTGCTGCGTCCGGGTTTCCTGCGAGTAGGGCTGGTTGATGGAGCGGTCGGCGCCCCACGTGTGTTCTGCATAGAGCGCCAGGGATTTCTTGGCCGCTGCCGCCAGCTGGTGCCAGCGCTGCACCGTGCCCGGCCCGTGCCAGGCATGCAGGTTGATGGCAAGATCGAGGTCGCGCTGGCCGCGCTGCGACTGGGCGGTCTCTTGGGCGGAACTGCCGGCGCCGAAATTCCACCAGTCGGTCCAGTCTCCGCGCAGGGTGGGCAGCGTGTCGGCTGGCTCGCGGCGCATGCGGTCGAAGAACTCGGTCAGCGTGCCGATGCGCAGCTTGATGCCGATTTGGGGGGCGACGGTCTCGTTGAAGCGCCGCACGAAGTCGGGCAGCCTGGGTTGCGGCGCGGCATTGTCGAGATAGGACACGTTGGTGAGCTGGTGCATCAGGAAGGGATGCGGGTATCCGCTCTCTTCCCATCGCTTGGCCCATGCCGGCAGCAGGCGCGCGGTGGCGTCCATATCGAGTGGGATGGAGAGCATCCTGTCGCTTGTGGCACCGTAGATGAAGCCGTTATAGGCCGCAATCGACCGGCCGCTGGGCGATTGCCAGTTGAAGGCGCGCGGCCAGGGGCGCAGGGCGTGCCCGTAGTGTTCGTTGATGGACATGCTCAGTCCCTCGATGCCGTGGTCAAGCAATACATCGACCATGCCCCAGGGGGTGCCATTGACGTCGGTATTCATCGCATACCGGATCGGCATGCCTTCGCCGCGGAGCATCGCCAGATTGGCGAGCCCGTCGATCGGCATGGAGTGGTCCATCAGCGGCGTCATGTGCCAGAGCATGCCGGCCACGTCGATCTGGCCCCGGGCAATGGCCGCCATGAAGCGGTCGCGGTCGCGCGCACTGGCCTGCTCCCACCAGGCCCGCGTTATGCCGGTGACCTCGCAGGTCCAGCGGAACCTGGCATCGTCGGGATAGTCGGCATAGCGGTCGACGAGATCGAGCGCCTGATCGATAAACCGCAGATGCAGTTCCAGCACGACGGGCTGCGGATGGGTGTAGCCGATATCGGTGTGGCTGTGGTGGATGAAGAGGATTTCCTTGATCATCGATGCTCTCCGTCGAGGTGCTGAGGGCCAGCCGCCGCAAAGGCGACGGCCATGGGTGTCTTGATGGCTGTGTGCCGGGGGCTGCCAGGCGGCTCCAACCCGGTGCGAAAGGGGGTGAGCCGGTCCGCAT
>CAXBKI010000451.1:0-3121 GCA_963975955.1 uncultured Devosia sp. | reverse complement strand
CGGGTTCGGCTTGCCGAGGAGCGCCCGCCCGCCGCCATAGTGCTTGGCCAGGTTGCGCACCGCAATGATCGGCTGCACCGTGGGAGCGCGCGCCTCGGCCACCTCGGCGGGCACGCGTGCAAACTGCTCGAGTTTGAGTGTGGCGTCGAGCAATTGACGTGTGTAGGGGTGCTCGGGAGCGTGGAATATCTTGTCCACCGGCCCGTGCTCGACGATCCGGCCATAGCGCATCACGGCGACTTCATCGGCCACCTCGGCGACGATGCCCATGTCATGGGTGATCAGCAGCATGGCCATGCCGCGATCGACCTGAAGCCGCTTGACCAGGTCCAGTATCTCGGCCTGGGTCGTCACGTCCAGCGCCGTGGTGGGCTCGTCGGCAATCAGAACATCGGGATTGCAGGCCAGCGCCATGGCAATGCAGACGCGCTGCCGCATGCCGCCCGAATATTCAAAGGCGTAGCGCTCCGCCATCTGCTCGGGATTGGCGATTTCGACCTGCTTGAGCAGTTCGATGGTGCGAAGTCGCGCTGCCTTGGCATCGAGGTCGGTGTGGATGAGCAGCATTTCATCGATCTGGTTGCCGATCGTGTGAAAGGGCGACAGCGCCGACATCGGCTCCTGGAAGATCAGGCCGATCTTGGCGCCGCGCAGCTTGCGCACTTCGGTACCCTTGGGGTCGAGTGCAGTGATATCGATTTCGCGGCCGCCGGCGCGCAGCACGATCCTGCCCTGCGCGATGCGGCCGGGTTTGTCCACGATCTGCATCAGGGAACGGGCGGTCACAGACTTGCCCGAGCCGCTTTCGCCGACCAGGCACAGTGTCTTGCCGCGCTTGATGTCGAAACTGACATCGCGGACGGCGTGGAAGGTGCCCTTGCGCAACCTGAAGTCGAGGGAAAGCCCCTCCACGCTCATGACGACGTCCTGCTCCGGATTGTCCATTTCACTCATCTCAATCACTATATGGATCTGCAGCGTCGCGCAGGCCGTCGCCAAGGAAGTTGAGGGCGAGCACCGTGATGATCACGGCGACGCCGGGGAGCAGCAGCCAGGGAGCCAGGGCCACCGAGCGGATATTCTGCGCTTCCTGCAACAGCACGCCCCAGCTCACGACCGGTGGCCGCAGGCCAATGCCCAGGAAGCTCAGCGCCGTTTCCGACAGGATCATCACCGGAATGGCCAGCGTGACGGAGGCGATGATGTGACTGGCAAAGGATGGGGCCATATGGCGCATCATGATGCCGATCTCGCTGGTGCCGTCCAGGCGGGCAGCGGTAACGAAATCCTCGTTCTTGATCGCCATGAACCGGCCGCGGATCACCCGCGCCAGGCCGGTCCAGCCAACCAGCGACAGGATCAGCGTGATCATGAAATAGACCTGTATCGGCGACATGGTCGGCGGAATGGCGGCGGCCAGGCCCATCCAGAGCGGAATGGTGGGAATGGCGAGCAGGAACTCGATCAGGCGCTGGATGAGATTGTCGATCCTGCCCCCGTAATAGCCGGAGATGCCCCCCAGCAGGATACCGAGGAACAGGCTGACGCTCACCCCCACAAGGCCGATCGTCATGGAAATCCGGGTGCCGTGGATAATCCGGCTCAGCATGTCGCGGCCCAGTCGATCTGCACCCCACAGATACATCGGGTCGCTGACCTTGATCGGACCGATGAGGTGGATATTGCTGTCGAACAGACCCCACATTTTGTAGGGAGCCCCTTCGACGAACAGTCCAACCGGTATGATCTCGTCGGGATCAACCACGAACTCGCGGGCTAGGCTGTCCGGATTGACCTTGACCGAATAGCCGTTGACGAACAGGCCGAGCTGCTCGCCATTCCATATTTGGAGCGGCTGCGGCGGCGCATAGGTGTAGCGTGCCGAATAATCGCCCGGGCCGTATGGCGCCAGGAACTCGGCAAACGCGGCGACCAGATAGATCAGGATGACCACGATACCGCCCGCCACAGCGAGCTTGTGCTGCCTGAACTTGTACCAGGCCAGTTGCCACTGGCCGGCGCGTTCGAGATTGCGCCCGCCGCGATCGTCGGCCAAGGCGGGGTCCAGCTCAAGCTGGGTCTGATCGATGCTCATCTCGGCCCCTCAACTGTAACGGATGCGCGGATCGAGCCACGCGAGCAAAAGGTCGGAAATCAGCGTGCCGATAACGGTCAGCACCGACAGCATCAGGATCATCGCGCCGGCCAGATACACATCCTGCGAGATCAGCGCCCGCAGCAATAGCGGCCCGGTCGTGGGCAGGTTGAGCACGATGGCGGTGACGGTGGCGCCCGAAACCAGTTCCGGCAGGGTCCAGCCGATGGTCGAGACGAACGGGTTCAGCGCCGCCCGCACCGGGTATTTGAAGATCAGCCGCCACTCCGACAGCCCTTTCGCCCGGGCGGTCGTCACATAGGGCTTGAAGAGTTCATCCAGCAGATTGGCCCGCATGATGCGGACCAGGGCGGCGATGCCCGAGCTGGCCAGGACGATCACCGGAATGACCAGGTGCTGTGCGAGGTCGAGGAACTTGTCCCAGCTCCAGGGCGCGTTGGCATATTGGGCCGAATAGAGCCCGTCGATGCTGACGCCGAACAGCCGCAGCGAGAGGTACATCAGCACCAGTGCCAGCACGAAGTTGGGAACGGCCAGGCCCACGAAGGACAGGAACGTGGCCACGTAGTCGCCGACGGAGTACTTGCGGACAGCCGAATAGATGCCCACCGGCAAGGCGATCAGCCAGGTGAAAACCAGGGCGGTAAAGGCCAGCACGAAGGTCAGGCCAAGACGGGCCCAGAGCAGATCGGCAACCGGCACATCGAAATCGAACGAGCGGCCGAAATCGCCCCCCACGACGATATTGGTGATCCAGATCCAGTACTGCACCCAGATCGGCTGATCCAGACCATATTGCCGACGCAGCATGGCCAGCGTGGCCGGATCGATCGTGTCGCCCTGTGCCGACATCTGCGCGGCCAGCGACGTGACGAAATCGCCCGGGGGCAACTGGATCAGCAGGAACGCCACTATCGAGATCGCGATCATCGTCGGGATCATGTAGAGGACGCGCTTTATGACATATCGCAGCATGGCCTATCTCCCTCGCCCAGGCGCCTGCTT
>CAXBKI010000450.1:0-3139 GCA_963975955.1 uncultured Devosia sp. | reverse complement strand
TGGTCATAGAAAAACGGTAGCCAGTGTTCGGTGCCGGAATAGCGCGAACCGCCGCTGATCGAGGCGTAAAGCGTGTCGCCCGCCGTGTTGCCGCCAAAAGTGGCGGTGTAGTTTTGCCGGAAGCGGCGGATACTGGCTTCCGTCAGCACCACTTCGCTCATCGGGGTCAGGGCAATCGAGGTCAGCGTGCCGGTGGTGCGCTGCGTGTCGGCATCGAAGGTGCGGATCGACTCGAGCTGGCTGCCGAAAAAGTCAAAGCGCAGCGGCGATTCGGCGCTGGCGGGGAACAGGTCAACCAGACCGCCCCGCACGGCAAACTCACCGCTTTC
This sequence comes from uncultured Devosia sp., assembly GCA_963975955.1. Taxonomy (GTDB): domain Bacteria; phylum Pseudomonadota; class Alphaproteobacteria; order Rhizobiales; family Devosiaceae; genus Devosia. Next base: position 2,810 of record CAXBKI010000450.1, on the reverse strand, counting down.
ACGCACTGTCGGCACGCGCAGATAGCCATTATTGGCTGCCCAGGCGATCAGCTTCTCACTGTCGACGATCCTGCCGGCTGCGGCGGAGAACGACATGGTTTCCACCACGTCCCGGGGCGGCAGGCGCTGGATCAGCCCGTTCACCGTGGTCAGCACGATGGCGCCTTTGGCGCTGGTCGTCAGCGCTGCAAGCGTGCTCATGCGCGCCGCGATGGTCACATTGTTGGGCGATACCCGGTCATATGGCAGGCAATCCCAGGCTGGCAGCGTCAACACCGTGTGGCCGGGGAGCATGGCAGTCAGGATATCGGCCATGCGCTGCAGGCGCCGCCCGTCGCGCGCCACGAACACAATGCTGGCAGCATCGTCGGGCGCGGTCTTTATGCGCTGCTCGATCAGGCCGGCCAGCACCATGGGCTGCATGCCATCGGGCACGTTGGCGATGGTACGGGTGGGGCGCTGGGCGCTGATTTCATTCATTTGGCAAGCCGGGCGTGATGGTCGGCAATCACTTCGGCGAGGAAGTCGCGATCGATATGGTCGGGCGGCGTCGCCTGCCCCATCACCCAGGTGAGCAGTGGCGGATCTTCTTCGCTCATCAGCGCCTCGAGGCGATCCAGGCCAGCACTGTCCATCCCCTCTGCATGGGCATCAGCAAAGGGTCCGAGGACCAGGTCCATTTCGCGGGTGCCCCTGTGCCAGGCACGGTAGCGCAGCTTCTTGCGGCGCATGACAATATCTTCACCGGCAGTCATTTGACGCGCCATGATCCTGAATGGTGGTTGATTGCTTCAGTGTCTACGCGGATTGGGGCGCGTTGTCAGCCCTTTGACTGCACATGTGGCCGATCAGATCCAGTGCATCAGCGCCAGCACCAGCCAGCCCAGCAAAAACAGCGGTAACCAGGCCAGCACTGCCAGCATGATGATTGTTACCAGGCGATGCTGGCGCAACCAGTCTACCGCCTCAGTTGGGTAGCCCATTACCGCCAGCCAGGCGTAGACCTGCTCCATACAACGTCCCCCGTAGCCACGCCTTTGAGCAACTTCTGCTCGACGCTTATTGGCACGCTCACCTGGGCACGTTGCTGCAAGGAACCCGCACGAATGCAGAGAACAGGCCTCGGTCTGCACAATCGATACGACAACATTACTTACTCAGCCAGCAAAAACTTCCAGGTCCGAACTTAACCTGGCTCCAATCACTGTATTTTCATCGGCGCCGGCAATCCGGCCGGTGTGGCATGACCATCAACGCGCCTGCCGCACCGGCGACACCCTTCATTCTGCTCCGCGCGCACGATAGCCTTGCGACATGGAGAATCACTGATTTGTCGCGTCCTGAAACCCTCTCGCCCTTGTTCCGTTCGCTGCACTCCATCAAGGGCGTGGGCGACAAGCTGGCTGCGTTGCTGACGCGGTTTTTCGGCGCGCCCGATGGCCAGGAAGCCATCGCCCTCGACATCCTGATGCACATGCCGTCCGGCGTCGTCGATCGCCGCCGCCAGGTGGGCATCGCCGAGGCCTATCTCAACCAGATCGTCACCCTGCTGCTTCATGTCGACCGCCATCAGCCGCCGCCGCATGGCAAGCCGCATGTTCCCCACCGGGTGTTCGCCCATGACGAGACAGGCGACGTGCAGCTGGTGTTCTTTCGCGCCCAGGGTGGGTGGGTCGAAAAAGCGCTTCCGGTTGGCGAGCAGCGTTATGTCTCTGGCACGATAGGCTTTTTCAACGGCGAAAAGCAGATCACCCATCCCGATTACATCGTCGAACCGGACAGATTTGCGAGCCTGCCTCTGGTCGAGCCGGTCTACCCGCTCACCCAGGGTCTGAGCTCCAAGGCACTGGCCAAGCTCGTCCGACAGGTGCTCGAAAGTCTGCCCGAGCTGCCCGAATGGATCGACGCGGAGACGATGGCGCAGCGCAAATGGCCCAGCTTCGCCGCAGCCATGCGCATGGTGCATTTGCCCGACGCACCGGGCGAGGCCGAACTCTGGGCCCCTGCCCGGCAGCGGCTGGCCTATGATGAGTACTTTGTTGGCCAGCTGACCCTGCAGCTGATCCGCTCGACCATGACGGCCGCGCGCGGCATCAGCCGCACCTTTACCGGCGAGGTCACCGACAAGGTTACCGCCATGCTGCCCTTCGCGCTTACTGACGGGCAACGGGCGGCGGTGGCCGAGATCCGGGCTGACCTCGCCTCACCCGACCGCATGTCGCGCCTGCTGCAGGGCGATGTGGGGGCCGGCAAGACGGTCGTTGCCCTGATGGCCATGGCAGCCATGGTGGAGAGCGGCGCCCAGTCGGCGCTGATGGCGCCCACCGAATTGCTGGCAGCGCAGCATTTCAAGACCCTCAAGCCACTATGCGACGCCGTCGGGCTGGGCTGCGAACTGCTGACCGGCAAGATGCCCGCCGCGGAGCGCCGCGCCAAGCTGGCGGGCATTGCCAGTGGTGCCACCGATATCGTGGTGGGCACCCATGCCCTGTTCCAGTCGGGCGTCGAGTTTCACAATCTCGGCCTGACCGTGGTGGACGAGCAGCATCGCTTCGGCGTGCACCAGCGCCTGGCGCTGTCTGACAAGGGCAAGCACACCGATCTGCTGGTCATGACCGCCACGCCCATACCGCGCACCCTGGTGCTGACCCATTTCGGTGACATGGAAGTCAGCATCCTGCGCGAAAAACCCAAGGGCCGCCAACCCATCGACACGGCGGTGTTGTCGATTGGCGAATATGACCGGGTCGTCGCCCGCCTTCAGGCGCGATTGCTTGAGGGCGCACAGGCTTTCTGGGTTTGCCCGCTGG
>CAXBKI010000449.1:0-3142 GCA_963975955.1 uncultured Devosia sp. | reverse complement strand
CTCCAGCCCCGTCCAGATCTCCTCGCGGATCAGCGGCGCCAGCCCCTCGGTCGCCTCGTCCAGGATCAGGAGCTTCGGGTTGGTCATCAGCGCCCGGCCGATCGCCAGCATCTGCTGCTCGCCCCCCGACAGCAGCGAGCCATCGCCATGCTGGCGCCTTTCGAGCACCGGAAAGAGCCCGAACACTTCCTTCATGCGCTTGTGGCGCAGGGCAGGGTCCTTGACGGTAAAGGCGCCCAGCTCGAGGTTTTCGCGCACGCTGAGGCCGCGCAGCACATGCCGGCCTTCGGGTACGTGCACAAGCCCGCGCCGCGCGATCTCATGGGCCGGGGTCTGGGTAATGTCCTCGCCCTCGAACAGCACGCGGCCAGCGGTGGCGCGCACCAGGCCCGAGATGGTCTTGAGCGTGGTGGTCTTGCCCGCGCCATTGGCCCCCAGCAGGGTGACCATGGCCCCGGTATCGACCTTGATATCGATGCCGTTGAGCGCCACGATCTTGCCGTAGCCGGCCGTGATGCCCTCGAGCTGCAGAATGGTTTCGGGAGCAGTATTCACAGCAGGTCCTCCCCCTCATCCTGTCCCAGATAGGCTTCGATCACCTTGGGATTGGCCTGGATCTGCTTGGGCGCGCCCTCGGCGATCATCACCCCGTGGTCGAGCACACTGATGGTCTCTGAAATCTTCATCACCATGCCTGTGTCATGTTCGATCAGCAGCACGGAAATATCGAGTTCGCCGCGGATGCGGCCGATCAGTTCGAGCAGGTCCACCTTCTCGCCGGCATTGAGCCCCGCAGCCGGTTCATCGAGCAGCAGCAGCTTTGGCCGTGTGGCCAGCGCCCGGGCAATCTCGACGCGCCGCTGGTGGCCATAGGCCAGATTGGTCGCGTCCCGATCCATCTCATCGGCAATGCCGACAAACTCGAGGCACTCGATGGCGTGGGCCCGGATCGCCGCTTCCTCGCGGCGCTGGCTGGGCAGGCCCAGAATGGCTGCTATGGCGCCCGCTTTTGAGCGGCAATGGCTGCCGCTCATCACGTTTTCGAGCACTGTCATCTGCTGGAACAGCCGCACATTCTGGAAGGTGCGGGCAATCCCGGCCTGGGTGACCTTGTGCGGCTTGAGCCCCATCAGTTCCTGGCCATCGACCTTGATCGAGCCCGATTGCGGCTTGTAAAAGCCGGTGATGCAGTTGAACAGCGATGTCTTGCCTGCCCCGTTGGGGCCGATCAGGCTGGCGATAACGCCGCGGCCCACGGTGAAATCGACCGCCTCCAGCACCGTATTGCCGGCAAAGCTGAGATTGACGCCGCGCAGTTCGAGAAGGGGAGTGCTCATGTCATTTCCCCCTTACCGGCCAGATGCCGCTGGGCCGGAACAACATGACCAGCAGCAGCCCGACCGCGAACAGCAACAGGCGATATTCACCCAGATCGCGCAGCAGTTCGGGCGCCAGAACAACGATGAAGGCCCCCAATATCACGCCGGGTATCTTGCCCATGCCGCCCAGGATGACGGCCATCAGGATCAGCACCGATTGCTGGAATGAGAAGCTTTCCGGCGAAATGGCGCCCAGATTTGCCGCAAAGAACGCGCCGCCGATCGAGCCGAAAATCGCGCCGATGACATAGGCGGCCAGCTTGATGCGCACGGTGTCGATGCCCATTGCCTCGGCGGCGTCTTCATCATGCCGGACATAGAGCCAGGCCCGGCCCAGCCTGGAATGCTGCAGCCTTACGCTGACGACCACCGCGAGGATGGCGAGCACGAGGAACACATAGTAGAACTCGAACGGGGTATTGATGTGCCAGCCAAACAGCCAGGGCTGCTGGATGCCCGAGATGCCGCTGGCGCCGCCGGTGATGTTCAGATTGCGCGCGGTGAACCGCACGATCTCGCCAAAGCCCAGCGTTACGATGGCAAGATAATCCGAGCGCAGCCGAAGTGTCGGTGTCCCGATCACCAGGCCTGCCACCGTGGCGGCACCCACCGCGACGGGCAGGGTCAGCCAGAAATTGAACCCGAATGAATGGGTCAGAATCCCCACGGTATAGGCGCCCACGGCAAAGAATGCCGCATAGCCCAGATCAAGCAGGCCGGCATAGCCGACCACTACGTTGAGCCCCAGCGCCAGCACGACATAGAGCAGGGCGTTGGTCAGAATGACGGTTGCATAGGGGCCCAGCGAAATGGGCGCCATCAGCAGCAGTGCGGTGATCACCGCGAAGGCGGCGTAGCGCTTCCAGGGTTCGTCGAAACGGGCGATGAGATTGTTGAACAGGTTCGAGCTGGTGGGAGCCATGTTACATGCGCTCCTGTTCGGACTTGCCCAGCAGGCCCGTCGGTTTGAGCACCAGCACCAGGATCAGCACCGAAAAGGAGAACACGTCCTTCCACTCACTGCCGATGCCGGGAATCTGGGTACCGAATGACTCGAGCAGACCCAGGATCAGACCGCCCAGCATGGCGCCGGGGATCGAGCCGATGCCGCCGATCACGGCGGCGGTGAACGCCTTGATGCCGATCAAAAAGCCCATGAAATACCAGACAGAGCCATAATACGCCCCGGCCATGGTGCCGGCTGTGGCAGCCAGCCGAGCCGATAAAGAAGGTCACGGCGATCACGGCGGTGACGTTGATGCCCATCAACCGGCACATGTCCTTGTCGATCGAGACCGCCCGCATGGCGCGGCCATACTGCGTTCGCGAGACGAACAGTTCGAGCCCGATCATCAGCACCGCTGCGGTGCCCACCAGGATCATCTGGTTGTAGCTGACAAACAGCAGGCCCAGATTGATGCCGCCAAAGCCCAGATCCGCGCCCATCGGCTGATACTGGCCATGGGTGAGGGTAAGCACGCCATTCTGCAGCACCAGGGACACGGCCAGCGCGGTGATCAGAATGGACAGGCGCGGCGCGTTGAGCATGGGCTGGTAGGCAATCCGCTGGATCACCACGCCCAGAAAGCCCACGGCGATCATGGCCACGACCATCGAGATCGCAACACCTGTCCAGCCTGGCCCGACTGCCGGCGCCACGACCGAAAGCACCAGAAAGCCGGCAAACCCGCCCACCATATAGACATCGCCATGGGCGAAATTGAGTAGCTTCACCACACCGAAGATCATGGTGTAGCCCAGCG
>CAXBKI010000448.1:0-3144 GCA_963975955.1 uncultured Devosia sp. | reverse complement strand
TATCGCCTATGGCGGGATCTTCTACGCCCTGATCGATCCGGCTCAACTGGGCCTGGAAATTCGTCCCGATCAGGCAAAGAAGCTGGTCGAGGCCGGCAGCGCCATCCACCGTGCGGTCAATGCCCAGCTCGACATCGCCCATCCCGAGATCGCGGCAATCAAGGGGATCTCCTACACGATGTTCAACAGCTTTACCGAAAGTGGAGAACTCAAGGGCGCCACCATCATGCCACCGGGCCGTATCGATCGATCCCCCTGCGGGACCGGCAATTCGGCACGGCTGGCGGTGGCTGCCGCACGTGGCCTGGCCAAACCCGGCGACGTGTTCATCGCACGCTCGATCATCGACTCAACGTTCCAGGTCACCTATGCGGGCGATACAACCGTCGCGGGGCGGCCGGCCGTGCAGCCGATCATATCAGGGCGCGGCTGGATCCACGGCATCCACCAGATCGGTGTCGATCCGACGGACCCCTACCCGCTCGGCTATTCGGTCGCAGATACCTGGGGCGATGCCTTCGACCTGATGAACTGAACGGAATTTTCCTGACCATGACTGATACTGCAAGCCTGCGCCTCGACGAAGCCTATGATCTCAGCGTGGCGGTGCTGACAACGAGCGGCTTCTCGGCGGACCATGCGCGCGCGATTGCCAAGGTGATCTGCGCGGGACAGCGCGATGAGTGCTACTCGCACGGCCTCTACCGCCTGCTTGGTTGCGTGCGCACCATCAAGACCGGCAAGGTCAATGGTATAGCTGTGCCCGAAGTATTCGATCATGCGCCCGGCATCGTCCGGGTCGATGCCAAGGGGGGCTATTCCCTGCTGGCCTTTGAACTGGGCCGCGGCATGCTGATCGACAAGGCCCGCAAGTCGGGGATTGCCGCGCTGGCGATCAACCATTGCTATCACTTTTCGGCGCTCTGGCCCGAAGTCGAGGCCCTGGCCGACGATGGGGTGGTCGCCATGGCCATGACGCCCAGTCACAACTGGGTGGCGCCCTTTGGGGGCAGCAAGCCGGTGTTCGGCACCAATCCACTGGCCTTCGCCTGGCCCCGCCCCGACGGGCACCCCTTCGTGTTCGATTTTGCCACGTCGACGGTCGCACGTGGCGAAATCGAACTGCACCGGCGCGCCGGCAAGCCCATTCCGCTCGGCTGGGCAGTGGATGCGGACGGCACCCCCACCAACGATACCGACAAGGCGCTGGCCGGCGCCATGACTGTCTTTGGCGGACACAAGGGATCCGCGCTCTCAACCATGATCGAACTGATGGCCGGACCCCTGATCGGGGATCTGAGCAGCATTGAATCGAACGCCTACGACAATGGCGCAGGCGCTGCGCCCTATCATGGCGAACTGCTGCTGGCATTCGACCCCACAGCGTTTACCGGCGCCGATGCCAGGCAGCACGCTCAACGGGCCGAGCTCATCTTTGATGCCATTATCGACCAGGGCGCCCGCCTGCCCTCGCAGCGGCGCTATGCCGCCAGGGCACGCTCGCTGAGCGCGGGAACGGTGCAGATACCAGCCACCTTGCTGGCGGAGATCCGTGATCTCCTGAAGCCCTGACGCAACTTTGTCGACAAACAGGATACAATGTGTATATTGGCATCAAGCCCGGAGGCTGAGCCTGCCGCCTATTGCCGTCTTTTGGACAAGGATCCGATGAAAACCGATATTTTTACGGGCGTAATTCCCGCCCTGATGACGCCTTGCAAGGCCGATCGTACGCCAGATTTTGATGCGCTGGTCCGCAAGGGAACCGCGCTCGTGGCCGCAGGCATGTCCGCGGTGGTCTATTGTGGTTCGATGGGCGACTGGCCCCTGCTCACCGACGCGCAGCGCATGGAAGGCGTCGAACGCCTGGTCGGCGCGGGGCTGCAGGTCATTGTCGGCACCGGCGCGATAAATACCGCGTCTGCCGTGGCCATCGCGGCACATGCCCAGAAGGTCGGCGCGGCCGGCCTGATGGTCATTCCCCGGGTGCTGTCGCGCGGCAATTCGCCGACGGCCCAGCGCCATCACTTTGAAGCCATTCTTGCCGCTGCCCCGCAACTGCCCGCTGTCATCTACAACAGCCCCTATTACGGCTTTGAAACCAAGGCCGATCTGTTCATGTCCTTGCGTGCCAAGCACCCCAATCTCGTCGGCTTCAAGGAGTTCGGCGGCGCTGCGGCGATGACTTATGCAGCCGAGCACATTACCAGCGCCGATTCCGATGTGATCCTGATGGCCGGCGTCGATACCGGGGTCTATCACGGCTACGTCAAGGCTGGCGCCACCGGCACCATCACCGGCATCGGCAATGCGTTGCCCAAGGAAGTCCTGCACATGGTGGCCCTGTCCAAGGCTGCCGCGGCCGGCGACGTGGATGCCCGTCTCAGGGCACTCGAACTGGGCGAGGCCCTGGCCGTGCTGTCGTCGTGGGACGAAGGCTCCGATCTGGTGCTCTACTACAAGTTCATGCTCGAACTGCAGGGCGAGGCCGAATACAAGCTGCATTTCAACACCACAGACGAACTGTCGCCGAGCCAGCGCGCCTGGGCCGAAACCCAGTTCCGGCAGTTCCAGACCTGGTACGCCAGCTGGAGCAAACTCCCCGGTGCCGTGCAGCAATACGCCCCCTGAGCCGATCGCTGACGGCAGGTATTTCAGTCTTGCAGCGGAGCTTCCGCTCCAGAAATTCCACGGCCAGGGCGGCACGCCCTGGCCGTTTTTTGTACGACCGGCTGACCACACAATCTGGCACTGCCCGGCTAGAGGCCTGCGCGATAAACATTGCAGCGCGGCCTGCCGGTCAAAAATATGCCCCAGCCGCGAGCGGCCGGGGCGTATTTATTTGCTTGTGGATGGCAGCGCTACTGGTTGGCGAGCAGTGCGCCTGCAGCAGCGCCACCGGCACCGCCGACGATTGCACCACCATAGCCACCAACCGCGCCACCAACCAGCGCGCCGCCGGCGCCACCAATGGCCGCGCCGGAAACAGTGCGCTGGGTGGATGTGCAAGCAGTAATTGAGAGCGCGCAAATTACGACGAGGGCAATTGGGGCAAGCTTGTTCATCGTGGTTCTCCTGGGTTTAGTCAGCGCCCAAAATAGATCAGCCCGGTGAGCTGCTGCCGGTTTGGTGGACACGAAGTTA
>CAXBKI010000447.1:0-3148 GCA_963975955.1 uncultured Devosia sp. | reverse complement strand
AGAGGGCGGAGAGCTGGCATTCACTACATATGAGAAGAAGGATTGTTTCTAGACAGTATGCGGATCGATATGTCCGCATAGCCGACACCGGACTCGCAAAAAGTATGCTTTTTGCAGCAGAGTTGGAGCTTACGAAAGTCCTACAGTCAGGCCGGCTCCCGCTCGCCTTCTACTTTCCTTCACACGCAGCCGCGCGTATGATTGGGCTAAAGCGGCATACGCCTCCTCAATCTCACTCAAGGTACGTCGAAGTGTAGAAATAATTTCACTCCTGGGAACCTTGCCCGCCACGGCCATTTCCAATCGCGTGACCATCTCTCCAGAACGGCTTTGAGGCCTTCTGTCATCCTGAGTCATGCCCTCGGACGCGAAAATCGTCTCTATTTTGGCCAAGAAAATAGCCATTTTCCCATCCCTCGTGATTTCTTTGATCTCTTTGACTATTTCCCCAACTCGGGCGCGAGTTGTTATCATCTTCGTACGGTTCCTACGAAGCTGCATCATAGCCTCTTCAAGGCTCTTCGAGTCCCGCGTGCCCTCTACGGCCTCCAGAGTTGCCCCGAACATCTCAATATAGTCGTCCGCGACGCGAGACGTTGCTTGGAACAGTGGATCAATGACATCCTCGAATTCGTTTCGTCGGAAGCCGGAACCAGCTTTGTACAGGCCACCGACACTGAGAATTACTGCCAAGAAGCTGTCGACATTCGCGAGCGTCAGATGCTCAAGCATGGTTGCCTCCCCTGGAAATAAACTATCGCGGAACAAGTTAGCATCGATATTGATGAGGAAAAGTTCAAAATCTCTCCCGATAAAATTTGGCGAAATTAGAGTTCAAGCCATTGAAAATGCAATAAATTATCTATCGATGAGATCATTGCTATAATGAGTAAATCGGCTTCAGAAGCTACCAACCAAGTGTGAGGGTTCGGTTGATCTTGTCGTAGGCGTACCATTGCTGCAGATTCCACGAACGGCAGCAAAGGGCCGCGAGTTGCCAGGGCATCATGTACGACGAATGTCAGCTATCCCTAATCTGAGCAGGCTCCCCAGACCACTAACGGACCCAAAGTCACTAATCCATCAATGTCTGCTTTTCCTATAGTCTCTTGCGAAAGCTGACAGACAGCAACCCACCCCGTTTCTGCCGGTCGGTTACGGACCCCATTGCCGCCTTTTGGGCGGCTGTCGTGACAGCGCGGAAGCGGCCACTCTTCGAACGCCCTCAGCCAGTCTTGTGACTGAGCGACAGATTGGTGCGGCGCAATAGGGGGCAGCCGGTTCGTCTAGTGCCAGTCCTCGAGCCACCCGCCGGCGGCCAATAGGGCAACGGCCTCGTCGACCGCTCTGGGCGACTCGGCCGCCAGTGCGGCCAGGTCTTCGCCAAGCAGCGCGCGCATCTGGAAGGGTACAAAGATGATGTCGATGAACTTTGTCGCCGCCGGCAGGGCGCGGTCCAGCGCATCGGCCGTGCCAGCCTGCTCGCCGGCAATGGCACGGGCCGCCAGCGCGATGCCACGATCGCGCCCGATGGCATTGGTCAGGTTGGCAAGTTCGGGAAACCGGTAGGCCGTCGTGATCACCACGCGCATCAAGGCGACGACATTGGGCTGCAGAGCATGGCCCAGAACGATACTGCCCACGCGCGCCAGGCGCTGGCTGACCGGCAGGGCGGGCGGAACGGGATCAATGTTGTGCGCCAGCATCGAGTTGACGCTGTGGAGCACGACCGCGGTGAACAGTTCCTGCTTGTTTGCATAGCGGGCATAAAGGCTGGCCTTGCCGGCGCCCGCTTCGGCGGCGACCTGCTCGCAATTGGTACGGTCGAACCCCTGCGCGAGAAACAGGCGCTGGGCGGATTCGAGCAGGCGACGATCGACATCACCAGCCTGAGCAGCCGTTGGACGGCCACCACGGCGCTTGCGCTCCGCCGGCGCAATCCGGGCACTGTTGCTTTCCCCTTGCATGGTCGGAACGCTTAGGCTAATGCCTGCCTGATTGCAACTGAACGCTATCGTTCAGTTAGGAACAAGGGACTCTTGCAGTGATCAATGGCACCGGGCAGAACATTGTTATGGCGGGCGCAACGGGCGATCTGGGCGGCCGTATTGCCGGCGCGCTCGCCGCGCGCGGCGCGACTGTTCGGGCACTGGTACGCGATGGCACGGCCCCGCAGAAGCTGGCGCGCCTGCGCAGCCTCGGGGCGACACCGCTAACGGTCGACTTCAGCGATGGCGCCGCCCTCACCAGGGCCTGCGCCGGCGCCGACATTGTACTGTCTGCCCTCAACGGGCTTGCGCCAACCATGCTCGATCTGCAGACCAGACTACTCGACGCCGCAGTCGCCGCTGGCGTGCCGCGCTTCATGCCATCCGATTTTTCGCTCGACTTTACCAGGACGCGACCGGGCGACAATCGCAACATGGATTTGCGCCGGGCCTTTCAGGCGCGCGTCGACGCGGCCCCCATCGTGGCCCAATCGGTTCTCAATGGCATGTTTGCCGAGCTGTTGGCCGGGCAGGCCCCTGTCGTGCTGCACCAGCGGCGTTGGGTGCTCCATTGGGGCAATGCCGACCAGTTGCTCGACTTCACCACCAAGGATGACGTGGCAGACTTTACCGCTGACGTCGCCCTCGATGCCCAGGCGCCGCGCTTTTCGCGCATTGCGGGCTCCTCGCTCAGCCCGCGCCAGCTCGCCGATGCCATGACCCGGCTGAGCGGCAAGCGCTATAGCCTTTTCCGGCCCGGCGGCCTGGGGCTGTTCAGCGCGGTGATCGCTCTGGTTCGCGCCCTTTCCCCCAAGTCGGACGAAGCTTTCCCGGCCTGGCAGGGCATGCAGTACATGCGCGACATGCTCAGTGGGCGCGGCAAGCTCACCCCGCTCGACAATGGCCGCTACGGCAAACTGGACTGGACCTCTGCCGAGGACGTCCTGGCCCCCACCATTCGCCGCCACTGACCTGAGTATCTATCCATGAGTGACCTCATCGAGCCGTTTCACCTGGCCGTGCCCCAATCCGAGCTTGATGATCTGCAGCAGCGTCTGGCGCAGACGCGCTGGCCGGCACCGGACACCGTCAGCGACACCAGCCAGGGGCCGCAGGGCGCAAGAATCCGCGCCCTGGTCGAGCATTGGCGCCACCATTAT
>CAXBKI010000446.1:0-3155 GCA_963975955.1 uncultured Devosia sp. | reverse complement strand
CCTCGAGTTCGGCCAGGTTCTGCACCTCGATCTCGATGGCCACCAAATGCCCGGCGAACGCCCGTGCCGCGCCATAGGCCGCCGTTACGCTGCCCGCGACGGCAATGTGATTGTCCTTGATCAGGATGGCGTCGCTCAGCCCATAACGGTGATTGGCGCCGCCGCCGCAGCGCACTGCATATTTTTCGAACGCCCGCAGTCCAGGCGTCGTCTTGCGCGTGTCGCAGATCTGCGCACCCGTGCCGGCCACGGCGTCGGCATAGATCCGCGTCAGCGTCGCAATGCCGCTCATGTGGTTGAGGAAGTTCAGCGCCACCCGCTCGGCCGACATCACCAGCCGGGCAGGGCCCTGCACGGTGGCAACCACGCCCCCCACGCCGATCCTGTCGCCATCGGCAACCTGCGGCGCAAAGGTCACGCCGTCGCCGATCAGCCGGAATGCCGTCGCAGCCAGGTCCAGCCCGGCAATCACCCCGGCTTCGCGCGCCGACAGGGTCGCGCTGGCCTGGGCCGTGGGCGCCAGTGTCGCCTGGCTGGTCAGATCGCCGGCCAGCCCCAGATCTTCTTCCAGCGCGGCGGCAATCGCCCGCTCGACCAGCGGGCGGGGCAATTGGGCGGGCAGGCGGTCAGGACGCGACATCACGTGGAACTCCCAGCTTTGGCGCTGATGTATCGGCCGCCACCGCCCGATGCAACCTAGTGGTGTTGCTTAACCGTGTGGTCCGCCGAGATGATCGCCGCCGTCAGGCTGCCCGTTGCCGGGTAAAGCGGGATCAGGCAGGCCTGCAGCGCGTGATAGATGTCCGGCTTGCCCACGAACAGGCGGGACGTCGGTGTCAGGTCCTCGGCCAGTTCGCTCAGCCAGCCGCCGCGGGCGTGGTCGATCACATGGTTCTCCGCGTGGTCCCACAGCTTGCGATACCAGATCTGGAAATAATCGTCCCGGTCATAGGCTGACAGGAATGCCGCGGCGCCAATGGCTTCAGCCACCGGCCACCACAGCTTTTCGCGCATGACCGGCTTGTTGTCCCAGTCCAGCGTGTAGAAAAAGCCGCCATGCTTGCTGTCCCAGCCCAGCTCGATCGCCTGGCGGAACAGGTTGCGTGCCGCGTCCGTCATCCAGCTCAACCGCTTGTCGCCCAGAATCCACAACTGCATCAGCAGGCGCGCCCATTCCAGCCAGTGTCCCGGCGTGGTGCCCGATGGGCGGAACATCTCCGAGCCGACATAGCCCTTGTCGAGCACCCAGTCCGCGTCGAAATGCTCGGCCACCCGATGCCCCAGCGGCACGGCGTGCTTGGCGATGATCAGTTCGGCAATCCGCTCGGCCTTGGTCAGATAGGCCTTCTCGCCGGTCGCCTCATAGGCGGCCATCAGCGCTTCGGTCATGTGCATGTTCGCGTTCTGCCCGCGATAGGGCAGCAGTTCCGACCAGTCATTGCTGAACTCGTCGCGCACCGCGCCCACCTTGTCGTCCCAGAACCGGGTGTTGATCACGGTCGTCACGTCCGCCAGCATCTGGTCGGCCAGCGGATGCCCCGCCAGCTTGGCGCTCGATGCCGCCAGCAGCACGAAGGCGTGGGCATAGGCCTGTTTGGAGCCATCGGTGACGCCATTGTCGTCCAGGCCCCAGACGTAGCCGCCATGCGCCCCATCGCGGTGCTTTTCCCAGATATAGCGCATGCCATGATCCAGCAACTCTTCCGATCCGGGGCGACCGATCAGGCTGCCGATGGCGGTGCAATGGACCATGCGCGTCGTCACATGGATCTGCCGAACCGCATTGCCGTCACCGAGCGGAATGCCGTCATCGTCAAGTTCGAAGAAACCGCCCTTGGGATTGAGCGACGGGCCCTCAAAGAAATCGTACAGATTATTGGCCTGCCGCATCAGGTATTGCCGATGGAACGGGCGGCTCGACCAGGGGCTGGAATTGGTTTTGGGCAAGGTCATGCTGGCGTCGGTCATAGGAACTCCCGGCCGGCGCAATTGGTGCCGGCAGCTGTCTGAGCAGAGCTATAGCCTTGCATGAACAACGTTGCAATTTCGCCGCCATCGGAAAATCGCAATCACCCCAACCAAACCCACCGCTCTGATTCCTCCCCCTTTGAGGGGGAGGTTAGGAGGGGTGGTGAGCAAAGCACAATCCGGGCTGTTAGCCCTTGGCGTACCAGGCCTCGACCCGCGCCACTTCATCGCTCGATCCCAGCACCACCGGCACGCGCTGGTGAATATCGGTGGGCATCACATCGAGCACGCTCCGCTGCCCGGTGGTCGATCTGCCGCCTGCTGCTGCCACCAGCATGGCCATCGGATTGCCCTCGTAGAGCAGCCGCAGCCGGCCGCCCTTGGCCGCATTCTCGCTGTCGAGCGGGTACATGAAGATGCCGCCGCGCATCAGGATGCGGTGCACATCGGCGACCATCGACCCGATCCAGCGCATATTGTAGCGCTTGCCGGCCGGCCCGGTTTCCCCGGCCACGTTCTCGGCCACATAGCCCCTTGTCGCCGCGTCCCACAGCCGCTCGCGCGCCGTGTTGATGGCATATTCCGCGGACGCTTTGGGCACGCTGAGCGTTTCGGTGGTGAGCACAAAGACGCCATTGTCGTCGAGCGTGAAGGCCGCAGCCGTCGGACCGAAGGTAATGACAAAACTGGTCGCCGGCCCATAGGCGGCGTAACCGGCTCCCAATTGCGCATTGCCCGGCTGCAGCAGCCCCTTGCGGGCGTCCAGAATGGAAAAGATCGTGCCGACAGTAACGTTTACGTCCAGGTTTGAAGACCCGTCGAGCGGATCGGTCGCCACCAGATAGGGTCCCTGATTCCCGATCTCAACGGCTTCATCCAGCTCCTCGGAAATCAGAATCGAAATTTCAGGATTTCGTCTTATGTGATTCAAAACAATATCGTTTGAGATCACGTCGAGCGCCTTTTGCGCCTCGCCCTGCACATTGGTGTGCCCTGCCAGTCCGGTCTGCCCGCTGATCGCCGAGTGTCGCAGAACGGCGGCGATTTCAATGCTTGCCGCCGCCATGCTGCGCATTACCGAAGCCAGCTTGGCGTCAACGCTCTGGGCTGCAAGCCAGTCGGAAAGGGTGGTCATGGTCGCTCTGGGGTTTGGAAAGAGGGCTTCCCTCACTCTCCCCATCTGGCGC
>CAXBKI010000445.1:0-3159 GCA_963975955.1 uncultured Devosia sp. | reverse complement strand
GCGGATGGCCGCGCGATAGGGGCCGGTCTCGACGATCTGGGTCGAGACGAGGTCGTCAATCTCCCAGATCTGGTCTTCAAAGCTCTCGTCGATATCCCAGGCATCGTATTCCACCGGGGTGTCACGATAGGCCTGCAGCCGGTTGGCAGGACTGCCGGGGATGATCGTCTCGCGCCCGCGGCGCTTGTCAAACAGCGAAACGAGCCGCCCCCTGGCATCGAAGCGGGCGCTGATCAGCGCATTTTCGAGCAAGCGATCGCTCACCTGCAGATCGGCACTGCCCTCTGCGGCAGCGCCGGCCTGCAGCGTTACGGCAGTCACCGCCGTGGGTGCGAGATCCCTGACGGGGACGGCCTGGACGATGCTGCCATCCGCCCGGTGCAGCGCCTGCGTGGCGAGGCGTTGGGTGCCGATGGCAATGGTTTGGGGTTGATCGGTGGCAATCTCGAGCAGGCCATCGCGCGCCCGGCCCAGCACGTTGAACAGGCCGAACGCCCCCTGCCCGATCAGCGCGCCGGTCAGCTCGGTGCGCAAGTTTTCGGCGTCGGCGAAGAACGCGGCATAGTCGCGATCGCTGTCGTCGAACACCGCGCCGATAGAGGTGCCGGGCAGGATGTCGTGGAACTGGTTGAGCAGCACGACGCGCCAGAGGCGGTGCAGTTCGGCGGCCGGATAGGCCCGACCCAGGTTCTGCTGCGCCAGCAGCGCCAGCACCTCCAGTTCGCGCAGCGTCTGTTCGGCCAGCCGGTTGTTGCGCTTGTTCTTGGCGACCGAGGTCAGCGTGCCCCGGTGATATTCGAGATAGAGTTCACCCACCCAGGTGGGGAAGTCATCGGGGGCTTTGCCCATGCGATCGAGCAGGCGCTCGAAATAGGGGCGCATCGGCTCGTGCCGGACGGTGGGGCAGCCGGGGATGCCTTTTTCCATGCGCCGGATATTCTCGAGCATTTCACGCGTCGGGCCCCCGCCGCCATCGCCATGGCCATAGACCAGGAACAGTTCGGAATTGAGCGCCTGCTGGCTGTGGCGACGCCAGGTCCCCATGACGTGGCTGGGCTTGAGATCGGGGCAGTAGGTCGTGCCAAAGCCGGTGGCGGTATAGGGCTGGGTAGTGAGGAAATAGGCGGCAACCGTGCTGCCATCGATGCCTTCCCAGTGGAAGGTCTCGTTTGGCATGCGATTGGTATCGTTCCAGCTCAGCTTGTGGGTGATGAACATGTCGACATCGGAGAGCTTCATCATCTGCGGCAGGGCGGCAGAATAGCCGAAGGTGTCGGGCAGCCAGAAGATCCTGGGCGTCACGCCGAAGGTCTGTTCGTGATAAGCGACGCCATGCAGGATGTGGCGGCCATTGGTGATGTTGGCGTCGGGCTCGAGCCACAAGGCGCCCTCGATCTCGAAGCGGCCGGCCTTGACCTGATCCTGCAGCCGCTCGAACAGTTCGGGATAGTCCTCGGACAGGTAATCGAGCAGCACGCCCTGATTGTACATGAACTGGTAGTCCGGATACTGCTCCATCAGGGCAAGGGCCGTCGCCATGGAGCGCGCCATTTTCTGCCGCGTCTCGCGGATCCGCCACAGCCAGGCGACATCGATATGGGTGTGGCCGGTCACCGTAACGACGGGCTTGTTCTCGAAATCATGGGCGGCATAGATGGCCTGGGCCAGCTGCTCGGCCTGCTGCAGCGACGCGGTGAAGCGCTCGGCGTCGCCGGGCCGGAAGTCGATGCATTTGAGGGCATCGTCGACGGTGTTGAGGATGAAATGGCGGCGGGCATCGTCGGCTGCCAGCAGCCGGGCGACATTGAGCGGCACGCTCAGATCGTAGAACACCTTCTCGACCAGTGGATCGTGCAGCATCAGCGACATGGCCATGCCGTGCTGGCGACGGTCCTCGATGGTGCCGGCCTCGATCAGGATGTCGTAGCGCTGGCCGGCCTGGCCACTGCCCGTGAGCAGCACTTCGCGATGGTTGCCATCGGCGCCCTGGGCGATCCTGCCATTGACGCGGACCAGGCATTGCGGATCGGAGCGGCCGCGCGTGTCGCCGAACTGCGCATCGACCTTGAGATAGACCCGCCGGTCCTGGGCCGCGGCAGGCAGCTCGAAACGGGTAGCGAACCAGAAATAGCTTTCCGGCTCGCCCCAGACCAGAGAAGGCTCGACCTGCTCCCAGCCCTGGGGATCCTGGGCGACGATGCCGTCGCGCTCCTCGGGCAGGCCACGCCGAAAGTGCAGCGGCAGCACCGTATCGAGGGGCGTAAAAATCTGCTGCTGCAGGCGGGTCAGAAGGTGGTCGAGTTTCTTGATACGCATCAGTCTATTCCTGACCCTGAAGGTCGCTCACTAAAATTGCCGGCAAGACGCCGGTGTCGGGATGTTCCTGAACAATCTGGTCGATCAGCAGGCCATGCTGCCAGTGCAGAACCAGTTCGGGTTCGGATGGCCGGCGCAGAACAAGTGAATCGGCGCCATCAAAGCCAAGCTGGCATTGATCGACATAGCTTGTGAAGGTCTCGAGTGACTGGCCCTGCGCGACAATGACGGCCCAGCCATGCCGGACGCCGGGGCAGCGATATTCAATGCCCCGGCCCGGCCCGGCCTGGATGGCCTGCAATGGCGCGGTTGCCTTGTAGGCGAGGATTGCCTCGCCCGCCTGCAGGATCAGCGTGTCGCCCCGCAGGTGGTGCGTCACCCCGGCGCGCGCGGCAAAGACGTGGGAGAATTGCAGCCGCTCATCGCTTGGCAGGCGATAGTGAACCAGTGCGACATTGCCGTGCTGGCCCAGCCGGGGCAGGACGCCGTTGCCGGCCCAGTATGACGGCCGCTGCTGGCCCCAGGGATCGTCTTCGCCGGGATGGTTGAGCCAGCTGCGGGCCATGGGATGGCTGGCAAAGCGGATATCGAGAACATGCTGCTGATGACCATAGCCGCCCGCCCTGGCGCCGCTATTGGTCGAGAGCTGGACATGGCGGGTCTTGTAGAGGTTGAGCAAGGCGGCAGGACCATAGCCCTGAAAATAGCGTGCGGTGACCACCTGCCCATCGGCGGGGGCAACATAGCCGGCAATCCCTTGAGGGGGCTGATAGCGGCCGGCGGCAAACAGCGGGAGCGACGCCCCGCCGCCGTTGAGCCAGCCACTGCCAAACGCCACGGCGG
>CAXBKI010000444.1:0-3164 GCA_963975955.1 uncultured Devosia sp. | reverse complement strand
AGCGGATCAAGGGCCAATATTTCGGTCCATTCGCCAGCGCCGGTTCGGTCAACCAGACCATCAATATCGAGCAGAAGCGCGCGATTGCGCGGGCGGCGGCCGAACTGTGCAATGATGGCGAACCCATCATCATCAATGGCGGCACCACGACCTATCAGATGGTGCACCATCTTACCTCGCGCCGGCTGTCGGTGTTCACCAACAGTTTCGGCATTGCCGAATACCTCATTCACAATTCGCGCAATTCCGTCGTCATCCCCGGCGGCACCATTTATCGCGAGCAGAACGTCATCCTGTCACCGTTCGGGGGCGTGGTGGCATCGCATTTTTACGCCAAGCGCATGTTCATCGGCTGCCAGGGCATTGGCGAGCACGGATTGATGGAGGCCGATCCCATGGTCGTCCAGTCCGAACTCGGCCTGATCGGGCAGGCGGACGAACTGATCGTACTGGCCGACTCATCCAAGTTTTCGGGCAGATCGAGCCTCATTCTGTGTGGGCTCGACCGAATAGCCGCCGTCGTCACCGACGCCGGCATCCGCGACGAAGACCGCCAGATGCTGGAAACGGCAGGCGTGCGGCTGATCGTGGCGGAAACGACTGCTCAGGCCGACCGACAAGCAATTGTCGCCTGAGACTTAAGG
Organism: uncultured Devosia sp.; assembly: GCA_963975955.1. Lineage (GTDB taxonomy): Bacteria > Pseudomonadota > Alphaproteobacteria > Rhizobiales > Devosiaceae > Devosia. The sequence goes on along the minus strand of CAXBKI010000444.1, from coordinate 2,520 downwards.
ACAAAGACCACATCCCAGGGAGGGAATACGATGAAGCTCTTGAAAATTCTGGCTGCCACCACAGCCATCGCCGCTCTGCTGGCCAGCCCGGCCTTCGCCCAGACCCGCATCGCGCTGGTCGTCAAGTCGCTGGGCAACGGCTTCTTTGACGCCGCCAACAAGGGGGCCCAGGAGGCGGCCGCCGAACTGGGTGACGTTGAAGTCATCTATACCGGCCCGACTGCTGCCACGGCAGAAGCCCAGATCGAAGTGATCAACGCGCTGATCGCCCAGCAGGTCGACGCCATCGCCATCTCGGCCAACGATCCGGACGCGCTGGTGCCGGCCCTGCAGAAAGCCATGGACCGCGGCATCAAGGTGATCAGCTGGGATTCCGGCGTTGCCCCCGAGGGCCGTCAGCTGCACCTCAACCCTTCGGAAACCAATCTGATCGGCGAGACCATCATCAAGCTGGCTGCCGATTACCTGCCTGATGGCGGCGATGTGGCAATCCTGTCGGCTGCCTCCACGGCGACCAACCAGAACGCCTGGATCGAAGCCGCCAAGGCCGCGCTGCCGACCGAATTCCCCAATATCAACCTGGTGGCCGTGGTCTATGGCGACGATGACTCGGTCAAGTCGACCGACGAAGCCAAGGGCCTGATCGCGTCCTATCCCGATCTCAAGGCCATCATTGCGCCGACCACCGTCGGCGTCGTGGCGGCAGCCCAGGTCGTGACCGACCAGAACCTGATCGGCAAGATCAACGTCACCGGCCTGGCACTGCCAAGCGAGTTCAAGCAGTTCATCGACAATGGTGCCAGCCAGGCTGTGGCCCTGTGGAACCCGATCGATCTGGGCTACTCGGCGGTGATGCTGGCCAATGACCTGGTCGAAGGCGCGGAAGCCGGCCCCGGCGCGACCCTCTCGATGGGCCGCATGGGCGAATTGACGCTGGACGACACTTCGTCGGGCGCCATGGCCGCGCCGTTCACCTTCGACAAGTCCAACATCGACGAGTTTTCGAAGATCTACTGATCTGACCTCACCGCTCCCCTGAGGGGAGAGGTCGACCCGAAGGGTCGGGTGACGGGTTCAGTGGGGCAGGGCAATCGATGCCGCGCCTCTGAACCTCTCCCCCTGGCCCTCTCCCCTCAGGGGAGAGGGGACAGATCAACAGCTGGGCTTGGTCTGTGGGCTGCTGGTCCAGATCTCGCCCACTCACCGCACGGCAATTCCCCCTTGATGGGAGAGGTCGGGCCGGTCTGAAATCAGGGCCTAACACACCCCCACCCTTGATCCCTCCCCACAAGGGGGAGGGAGACGCTGACTGAGAGATCTAGCGAGTATCCATGACCGACCCCATTCTCACCCTCACCGGCATTTCCAAGAGCTTTCCCGGCGTAAAGGCCCTCGACGGGGTGTCGCTGGAACTCTATGCCGGGCAGGTGACCGCGCTGATCGGCGAGAACGGGGCTGGCAAGTCGACGCTGGTGAAGACCCTGACCGGCATCTACCAGCCCGATGAAGGGGAAATCCGGGTCGGCGGCGACATCGTCACCCTGCCGACCGCCCATTCGGCCTCAGCGGTCGGTATCACGGCGATCCATCAGGAGACCGTGCTGTTCGACGAAATGACGGTGGCCGAAAACATCTATCTTGGTCACGCCCCGACCAATAGGTTTGGCCTGATCGACTGGCGCAAGATGCGCGCCGAAGCCAGGGCGACGCTCGATGCCATGGCCGCCGGCATCGATCCCGACATCAAGCTCAAGGAGCTGGGCATCGCCAAAAAGCACCTGGTGGCCGTGGCACGGGCGCTCTCCATCGATGCCAGCGTGGTCATCATGGACGAGCCGACCGCCGCGCTCAGCCAGAAGGAAATCGAGGAGCTCTATGTGCTCATCGAACTGCTCAAGGAAGACGGCAAGGCGATCCTCTTCATCTCGCACAAATTCGACGAAATCTACCGCATTGCCGACCGCTATACCGTGTTCCGCGATGGCGAACAGGTCGGCAAGGGGCTGATCAAGGAGACCGGCCAGAGTGCGATCGTGCAGATGATGGTTGGCCGGCCGGTGGAGGGGATTTTCCCGGCCCGCCAGGCGGAGATCGGCGCCGTCGTGCTCGAGGCCAAGGGGCTCAGCCATCCCACCGAATTCGATGACATTTCCTTTGCCGTGCGCAAGGGCGAAATCCTGGGCTTTTATGGCCTGGTCGGGGCCGGGCGCAGCGAAGTCATGCAGGCCGTGTTCGGCCTGACCCAGCCCAGTGCGGGCACCATTGTGCTCGATGGCCAGACCATCGCGCCCAAATCGCCCGCCGACGCGGTCGAGGCCGGCATCGTCTATGTGCCCGAAGAGCGCGGCAAGCAGGGTGTCATTACCGGCGAACCCATTTTCAAGAATGTCTCGCTGCCCTCTTTGGGCAAGACCTCCAAATCCGGCTTCCTGCGCCTGGCCGAAGAGTTCGCCTTGGCCCGCACCTATACCGAACGGCTCGACCTGCGCGCGTCTTCGCTCAGCCAGAATGTCTCGACCC
>CAXBKI010000443.1:0-3177 GCA_963975955.1 uncultured Devosia sp. | reverse complement strand
GATTAACAACGCCGGCACCGGCTCGAACGAGACCATTGCCGAGGCCGAGGATGCAAGGTGGCAATATTACTGGGACCTGCATGTGATGGCGGCGGTGCGGCTGGCCCGCGGGCTGGTGCCCGCCATGAAGGCGCGCGGTGGCGGGGTGGTGCTGCACAATGCGTCGATCTGCGCGGTGCAGCCGCTGTGGTACGAGCCGATCTACAATACCACCAAGGCGGCGCTGATGATGTTCTCCAAGACGCTGGCCAATGAGGTGGCGGGCGACAATATCCGGGTCAACACCATCAATCCGGGCCTGGTGCTCACCGGCGACTGGATCAAGACCGCCAGGCAGATTGCCGGCGAGGATGGCTGGCAGGCCCATCTGCAGGGCGTGGCCGACGAGGCCGGGGGCATGAAGCGGTTCGCCACACCCCAGGAACTGGCCAATTTCTTTGTCTTCATGTGCTCGGACAAGGCGAGCTATTCCACCGGTTCGAGCTATTTCGTGGACGGCGGCTGGCTCAAGACGGTGTGATGCTGCCGGCCGCAGGCTCGGTACTGGGCATTGATGTGGGCGGCTCGCTCACCCGGCGGTCGACGGCGGTGTGCCGGCTGTCCTGGACACCGCGCAGCGTTGACTGGGTCATTGAGCGCAGCACGGCAGAGCCGGCCCGTCGCGCGGCGACAATCGCCAGGGTGGCCGGCGGGCATGACCTGCTGGCAGCGGCGCTCGATGGTCCGCTGACGGCGGGACTGCAGCCGACCGACGCCTATCGCGCGGCCGAACGGATGCTGACCCGTGGCCTGGGCCGCCTGATCGGCAAGCCCGGGCAATCCAATGTGCCGGTCGGCCGCCTGCTCAACGCCCAGGCCAATGCCTGCGCCCGCGATGTGCTGGCACTTGGTCTGCTGGCGGCTGCCCGCCATGACCAGGCGATCGATGCGGCGGCGATCGTCGAGGCATTTCCGAGCAGCTATCTGGGCCTGATGCTGGCGGACCCCGCCGGCATCGCCGTGCAGCGCGGCACCCGTTCTGATCGCTATTTCGAGCTGCTGGCGGGCAATGGCCTGCTGGCAGACCTGTTGGCGAGCCTGCTGCCGGGGCGGCATGCCGTCACATCGGTGCAGGCGCTGCGCAACCATGATGATCGGGCGGCGCTGATCTGTGCCTTGACGGCGCTGGGCCTTGCCGCCGGCGATTATTGCGCGGTTGGCGACGCCCAGGGCTGGATCGTGCTGCCGCCGCTGCGGTTCATCGCGCCCTGGGCGCAGGCTTTGCTCAGGGCCAACCTGGTGCCCGGTTTCGGCGGGTGCCTAATTACAGGGAACCTTGGCCAGCCCAGCTTGTTCTGACCGTGTCAGCATATAAGGGGATCGCCTGCATGGATGTCGGAAACCAGTTCGGCTTTGTTGAAACCTATCTGCCGCAGCACATTATCGGCATAAGGCTGCTGATCGCGGCGGTGCTGGGCGGGGTGATCGGCTTCGAACGGCAGTGGCATACGGCAGAGGCCGGGCTGCGCACCCATATCCTGGTGGCCCTGGCGGCAGCGCTGTTCACGATCCTGGCGTTCGAGATCTATCATACGCTGCCGGGCGACGGGCAGAGCAGAACCGATCCCATCCGCGCGGTCGAGGCCGTCACCGCCGGCATCGCCTTTCTGGGCGCGGGCGCCATTTTTCGCCGCGGCGGCGGCATTCAGGGGCTCACCACGGGCGCGGGCATGTGGCTGGCCGGCGCGGTGGGTATTGCCACGGCGCTGGGCTATTACATCATCTCGGTGGGCGTGTCGCTGCTGGCGGTGCTGGTGCTGGCCGCGCTGCGCGTGGTGTCGCACCAGCTGATTGGCAGCGATGACAAGGCGTGAATGATCAAGCCGGGGTCAGGTGCCGCGGGGAGAAGCAGGATTTGCGGACTGGCGCCCGAGGGACAAACGCCTGGCCAATTCTGCTTCTCCCCCCGTGCGCGCGCGACCGGGAGGTGTCGCGTCGGCGCCCCTGTGCCGTCCCATTGGAGTGGGCCGACAGCCCTCCCGCCCTGCCGTCAAGGCTGGCCGGGGAGGTAGGAGTGGCCGGAGGGACGCCTGGGAATGCAGGCCGGTTTAAAAACCGTCTTGCAGCGTCCCTCCTGACCTAGACATGTAGCCTGTGGACGCAGGTGCTACATGCCAACTGCTTCCGAGCGCTCTGTCTGCGCCCAGAAATCAACGATATCGGCAGCGACGCCACGATAGGCGTCGCGATCGGCATGACGGACAAAGACGCCGGCGGCGCCATGGTCAAACAAGGCGCGGCGGCGCTCTTCATCAAGCTTTGGGGCCAACACCACAAGAGGAACGCCGCTCTGTCGAATCAGTTGCTGAATCGAGGACAGGAATTCCAGGGTGGCCCCGCTATGGGCCTTGAGATCGACAATGAGCAACGCCGGCCGCGCAGCCGAGCGGTCGCCCAGTACTGCCTTGAGGCGCTGCAGGGCGGCGGCAGCATCGCCATAGAACTGGATGCCAGGGGCACCCTGCGCCACCAGAGTGCGGGTCAGCAGATGGGCTGAGTGCTCATCATCATCAATCAACGCCGCGAACGACGCATAGTCCACATAGTTGTTCACTGCATACCTCAACGGCCGTTCATCATCGAACAGGCAAATGAATCAGCGTCGTCTCTGCGTATGGATACGCAGCGGCAACGGTTTACTAACGGGATGGTCAAGTGTCTCGGATGGGGCCTAGCCAGCCGTGAACGATGTCACTTCAATGACAGCGACGGGGTCCCTATGCGGGCTGCGTTCCGTGCCCGCTAGGCAAAGTCAGGTAAATTCCATGTAATTGAGGCTTGTATTTTACATGTAACGCGCGTCACTCTGGGCTGGTCCGGAGGAGCTGGTGGCGGAACCGACGCAGCAGCGCGAAGCAGTACTGGCCGCTCTCGAGCATCTGCTTGCGTGGCCCGAAATGGCGCGGTCGCCGCAACTGGCCCGATTCCTCGAATATATCGTGCTGCAGACGCTGTCCGGCGACGGGCAGGCGATCAAGGCATATTCGATTGCCGTGGACGTGCTGGGGCGCTCGGTCGAGTTCGATCCCCAGTCCGATCCGATCGTCCGCGTGCAGGCGCGCCGCCTGCGGGCGCTGATCGATGACTATTATCGCGGGCCGGGCCGCGCCGAGCCGCTCAGGATAACCTTGCCGGTCG
>CAXBKI010000442.1:0-3197 GCA_963975955.1 uncultured Devosia sp. | reverse complement strand
GTCTGCTGCCGCTTGCGATCAGGCCTGCGCTGCGGCGTAGGCAGCCAGCAGGTCGCTGACCAGGATACCATTGATCCGCATGCCGGTCAGATTGGCATTGTCGATGCTGGCGCCTTCCAGGTTCGCATCGCTGATGGTCACGCCGGCCATGTTGATATTGTTCAGCGTGGCGCCACCCAGGTTGACGTCGTCAAACAGCGTTCCGCCCAGATCGGTATCGCGAAAGGCGGCGCCGCTCATCAACGCGTAAAACTGCGCGCCGGAAAGATTGACGCCATCGAAGTTGGAGCCGGTCATGTCGGCGCGGTGATACTGGATGCCCGCCATCTGCGGGCCGTCAAAGGGGTTGGAGGTGTCTGGGTTGCTCATCGCTGGCTCCGATGCAGGTTGCATGGCGGCAATTATGCCAGACTGATGTCAGCCTTGCCATGGCTTGATGCGCGTGACAAAAACCAGCAACAACAAAGGGGAGCGCGGCGTGAGCAAGCTGGTGGGGTTCTATCCGGGGTCGTTCGACCCGCTGACCAATGGCCATCTCGATGTCATTGAACGAGCCTGCAAGCTGGTGGACACGCTGGTGGTGGCCGTCGGCATCAACCCGGGCAAGAAGACTCCGCTGTTTGCCCATGCCGACCGGCTGCTGATTCTGGAGCAGGCCCTGGCCCCCGTAGGCAAGCGGACCGACACCGAATTCCGCGTCGTCGATTTTGCCGGGCTGATGGTCAACGCGGCCCGCGAGAACGGCGCCAAGCTGATCATCCGCGGCCTGCGCGACACCACCGATTACAATTATGAAATGCAGATGGTGGGGATGAACGCGCAGATGGCGCCTGACCTGCAGACGGTTTTCCTGCCCTCCAGCCCGCCGGTTCGGCATATCTCGGCCACATTGGTGCGTCAGATCGCTGAAATGGGCGGGGATATTTCCGCCTTTGTCCCGCAAATCGTTCTCAAGGCCCTGAAATAGTCATGACCGCAATCACTCGCCGCCTGTTCGCCGCGCTCGCTATCGGCGCCGCTGCTTTGACCGCTGCTCCGGCATGGGCTCAATCCGGCACGCCCCATCTTATCCTGACACTCGAGACCGGTGCGGTCGATATCGAACTGCTGCCGGCCATTGCGCCCAAGCATGTCGATCGCGTCATCACGCTGGCCGAAGAGGGCGCTTATGACGGTGTGGTGTTCCACCGCGTCATCGACGGCTTCATGGCCCAGACCGGCGACGTCAAGTTCGGCAAGACCGGTGGCCCCGAATTCGACCTGTCGCGTGCCGGCATGGGCGGTTCGGAGATGCCCGATGTCGAGGCCGAGTTCAACGCCGAGAGCTTCCAGCCCGGCGCTGTCGGCGCGGCCCGCTCGCAGGACCCCAATTCGTTCAATTCCCAGTTCTTCATCGTGACCGCCGACGCCAGTTTCCTCGATGGCCAGTACACCGTGTTCGGCAAGGTGGTCAGCGGCATGGATCTTGTCAATGGGCTGGAAAAAGGCCCCAAGGAACAGAACGGTGCTGTTGCCAATCCCGACAAGATCGTGACGGCAAAGATCGAGTATAAGTAGGGCTGGCCGGACTGCTGCAGCAGTGAATTTGGCCTCACCCCCTCCCAACATCCCCCATCAAGGGGGAGGTGCCGCTCGGTGATTGCGGCACCATGTTGCCCATCCACAGGACTCACCTCCCCCTTGATGGGGGAGGGGGTGAGGGGTGACCTCTCTGCCGCCGCCAAGCCACCCGCCTTGCGCCAGCGGCACAATCGTCCTACATGCGCACCACAAATTTCCAATCGAAAGTGACACGAAATGGCTGATTACGCGGATCCCGAAAACACCCTCGTCATTCAAACCACCCAGGGCGAAGTCGTCATCGCCATGCGGCCGGACCTGGCGCCCAACCATGTCGAGCACATCAAGAAGCTGGTGCGTGAAGGCTTTTACGACGGCATCGTGTTCCACCGCGTGATCGAGGGCTTCATGGCCCAGACCGGCTGCCCCGATGGCCGCGGCACCGGCGGCTCCAAGTATCCCAACCTCAAGCAGGAATTCAATAACGAGCCGCACGTCCGCGGTACCGCCTCGATGGCCCGCGCGCAGAGCCCGGACAGCGCCAATTCGCAGTTCTTCATCTGCTTCGGCGACACGCCGTTCCTCAACAAGCAGTATACGGTCTGGGGCCAGGTCATCGAAGGCATGGAAAATGTCGACAAGATCAAGCGCGGCGAGCCCGTGGTCAATCCCGACAAGATGACCTCGGTCAAGGTCGCGGCCGACATCGCCGCCTAGGCGTTCGGGTGGCGCTGCGGCCCCTGCCACCGAAAAATGACCCTCGGGCCCGGCCCGAGGGTTTTTCTTTGACCCCGCGCACCGCCGGCGGCAAAGATGATCCGGACCGCGCCGGACCCAAGCCAGGACCATTCATGCTCGTTTCAGACTTCGATTTCGCGCTTCCCGAAGAGCTCATCGCCCTGCACCCCGTCGAGCCGCGCGACAGCGCGCGCCTGCTGCTGGTCGATCCGCTCAAGGGGCTCAGCGACCGGCATATTCCCGACCTGCTGACCCTGCTCAAGGCCGGCGATGTGCTGGTGGTCAACGATACCCGCGTGCTGCCCGCCGAACTGCGTGGCACGCGCGTGCGGGGCGAGCTGCGCGCCAATGTCTCGTTCAACCTGCACAAGCGCGTCGATGCCTATACCTGGCGGGCCTTTGCCCGGCCGGCCAAGAAGCTGCACCTGCTCGACCGGCTCGAACTGGGCAATGGCGAGGCCGACGCGCTGATCGCCCGCGTCGCCGGCAAGGGCGAGACCGGGGAAGTCACGCTCGAGTTCGAATTGGGTGGCGCCGCGCTGGACGAAGCCATCAAATCGCATGGCGCCATGCCGCTGCCGCCCTATATCGGGCTCAAGCGCGGCCTCGAGGAGCGCGACAAGACCGACTACCAGACGGTCTATGCCGCCGAGGACGGCGCCGTCGCGGCGCCGACCGCCGGCCTGCATTTCACCGACCAGCTGCTCGAAAAGATCGAGGCGATGGGCGTCAGCATCGAGCGGGTGACGCTGCATGTCGGGGCAGGGACGTTTCTGCCCATGAAGGTGGACGACACCGATGATCACGTGATGCATGCCGAATGGGGCGAGATCGACGCCGCCACGGTCGAGCGCATCAACGCCGCGCGCGCCGCCGGCGGTCGGGTGGTGGCGGTGGGG
>CAXBKI010000441.1:0-3205 GCA_963975955.1 uncultured Devosia sp. | reverse complement strand
GGCGGCCCCGCGCCGGCGCGTTGGGGCCGCACATAGAGCGATAATGTGAGGGTTCGGGCGACGGCGAAAAATGGCGTCGCCAATGCAACACCAGGCAGGCCGAACAGCGCTCCCATGACCAGCATGACGCATAGCGACCAGGCGGGCGGCAGGGCGATGATCCGCGCCTGCAGCAGCGGCGTCAGCACATAGCCTTCCAGGTTCTGGATCACCAGCATGCCTATGGCGCCGATGATCAGCGTGGTCATGTCCTGCGCTGCCAGGGTCATCAGTACCGGTACCGCGGCAAACAGCGGCCCCAGGAAGGGGACGAAATTCAGCAGTCCCGATAGCGCGCCCAGGAGCACCGCATTGGGGCTGCCGAGCATCCAGAGCAAACTGCCCACCAGCAGGCCGATCACGCTCATGGTGATCAACTGGGTCACCAGCCACCCCCGCATGGCCTGGCCGGCATCGTTGAGCGCCGTGCCGAGGTCGGCGCGCGCATCCCGCGGCACGAGGCGCAGCATCCCGTCCCGATAGCGATCGGGCATGATGGCAAAGAAGATGCCCAGAAAGACGATGACCACCAGATTGCTCATCAGGCCCAGCGTGTTGCCGAACAGCGATCGGGCGCCCGAGAGCACGCCGGCGGGGTCGGGCAGCACGCCGCGCAGCATGATGCTGGGATCGTCGGGCAGCAGGTCGCTGCTGCTGCTGAGGGAGCCGAACTGGCCATAAAGCACGCGCGCCTGCGTGCTCAGGATCTCGATCAGCTGGTCGACCGAGCGCCACAGGCTCATCCCGCCCAGCGACAGTCCCAGGGCGGTCAGCACAAAGATGGTCAGGCTGACGGTAATCACCAGCAATGGCCGGGGTAGCGGCGCAATTGTCCGGATGCCGCGAACGATGGCGTCGAGCAGGCTGGCGACCAGCAGGCCGGCGAATATGGTCAGCAACGGACCGGCCAGCAGCCAGGCCAGCGCCAATGCAACAGTAAGGCCGATACCCAGGAGGACGGCGCGCACAGGTTCAGACATCGTGCCTCCAGCGGTTGTGACTGAAGACTAAGCCCCTCACCGCCGCCGAAGTTCCCTCCAGTGTGCGGATTCACGTGAAACGTGGCGCCTTTCTGGCCTGACCGGCTCAAGCGCGATCAATGCGCGGCCGAGATTACGCCGGCTTCCCAGCCCAGAATGGCCCGTTTGCGGGGCACCCCCCAGTGGTAGCCGGTCAGGGCACCCGAGGCTCCCACAACACGGTGGCACGGCACCACAAAGCTTATCGGGTTCTTGCCCACGGCTGCCCCCACGGCGCGCGAGGCGGTTGGGCGGCCGATGTGCTGGGCCACGGCCGAATAGGTGGTGGCCATGCCGCAGGGGATCTTGAGCAGCGTCTCCCAGACCTTGACCTCAAAATCGGTGCCGATCAGTACCACCCGCACCGGGTGGTCAGCCGACCAGCGGCTGGCATCGAAGGCCTGTGCCACCATGGGGGCGACGCGGGCATCGTCGCGGCTGAACCGGGCATTGGGCCAGCGATTGGCCAGATCCTCAAAAGCCTGGTCGACCGAGGTTGCCTCGTCGGCAAAGCCCAGCCCGCTCATGCCATATTCAGTAGCGGTGACAACGGCCATGCCGAAGGGCGATGGCGCAGCGCCCCAGACCATGTCGAGCCCTGCCCCGCCGGCGCGAAAGATTCCCGGCGGCATGGCTTCGTAGGTTACGAACAGATCATGCAGCCGCGAAGTCGAACTCAACCCCACCGCGTAAGTGGTATCGAGGACGCTCTGTTGGGAGCGCAGCAGACTCTTGGCGTGATCGAGCGCCACCGCCTGGGCAAAGCTCTTGGGGGACAGGCCGCACCAGCGCCGGAACAGATCGGTCAGCTGGCGTTCATTCAGGCCCAGGGCACGCGCGAAGTCGGCCAGGTCCGCCACATCCGGGCCGTGCTCGCTGAGATAGCGAATGGCCGCGCGAATCGTGTCGTAATCGCCCGCCGGGCTGATCGCTGCCATCTGGTTCATCGCTGCGCTCGTTCTGCTTGTTGTACCGGACCAAGATGTACGCCCCGACGGGTGGGCATGCGACCCGGTTTTAACCGCGTGGCTGGCTGCGCGCCTGCCGCAACGCTGTGCCGAGCGCCTTGGCAAAGCTCGACTTGTCCTCACTGCTCAGGAACGACCCCAGTTCGACGGTCTCCTCGCCCTGGCGCAGGCGCACGGCGGTGGTCTTTTCATGTTCGTCACGCGTGAGGAGCAGCCGCACCGTGTGCGGATTGAACCGGTGCATCACGCTAACGCCGGCGCTGTCGGTGTTCTGCCATTCGATCTGGTCAGTCCACACCGTGATGCGTTCGCGTCGCTTGCTCCGGCGCAGCCCGACAAAAAGGCCAGCCACGATGCCCAGGCCGGTCACGCCCATCAGGACCGTGACCGGAAATGCCCCCATCGACAGGAATAGCAGGCCCGGCAGGGCAAACAGCACCAGGGTCAGCCCGGCCAGCAACCAGGCGCCAGCCGCGCTCAGCGAGCGGTTGGGAGTCAGATCGGCCGCAAATAGCGGCATTGTGGTTATAGCTTGCATTGGCATCGCCATCTCATCGGGACTAACTATAGGCCCAGAATCAGAGGCGAGAGAATGGCTGGACCGAAAAAAATCAAGAGCCTGCCCAAGGCCGATATTGAAGCCATCTTTGCCCGCTTCGAGCAGATCGAGCCCGAGCCCAAGGGCGAGCTCGATTATTCGAGCGCCTTCACCCTGCTGGTGGCGGTAGTGCTGTCGGCCCAGGCGACCGATGTGGGCGTCAACAAGGCCACCAAGGGCCTGTTTGCGCTGGCCCCTACCCCGGCGGCCATGGTGGCATTGGGCCCCGAGCAGATCGAGCAGCATATCCGCACCATCGGTCTGTTCCGCACCAAGGCCAAGAATGTCTTTGCCCTCAGCCAGCAATTGCTCGACCGCCATGGCGGCGAGGTGCCGGCCGATCGCGAGGCGCTCGAGGCTCTGCCCGGCGTGGGCCGCAAGACCGCCAATGTGGTGCTCAATATCTTTTTCAAGCAGCCGGCCATCGCCGTGGACACGCACCTGTTTCGCGTCAGCAACCGCACCGGCCTGGCGCCGGCCAACACGCCCCTGGCGGTGGAACAGATCCTGCTCAAGGTCATCCCTGACCGCTATATGCTGCATGCCCATCACTGGCTGATCCTGCATGGCCGCTATATCTG
>CAXBKI010000440.1:0-3218 GCA_963975955.1 uncultured Devosia sp. | reverse complement strand
GTGGTCTCGGCAATCGTGATACCGGTCAGCCTGGCGAACTGGGCCAGCAGGCGAGGGGCGTGCGTACCGAAGGCGATGACGGTTCCGATTGTTTGCAGGACGTCGGACGATACCAGCTCTGGCCGCAGGGTCAGAACAACCACACAGGGGCCGTCGTTCACGGACAGTGATCTTGAGCCTGCCAGGCCTTCATGGGCCTCGTCGACAATCAGAAAGCCGGGATGCCCGCTGCTCAAGCTGTTGGTCAGTACCATTGCCACGCCGAGTGCCAGCATTTCGCTGCGCTGGTGTTGCGGCAGACCGCGCAGCATCAGGACCGGATTGACCTGGGAACTGAGCAGGGCGCCGAAATCGGTCACGCCCCAGCCCGGCAGGGCGAGGTCAACGATGCTGGCTCCGGCCAGCTGGGCGTAATCGCCTTCCGGATCGATGACAGCATATCCCAATTCACGGTGCAAAGCCGCCTCGCAGATCAACGTGGCCAGCGAGGATTTGCCCGTTCCCGACGGACCAACGATCAGAACATTGCCGCCGTGTTGCGACAAGCGCAGGACGTCGCCCGGGCCGGTGGTGCCGATCGGCAGGCCGCGCCGGTCGTCGGGCACGATCTTGCGGTCGAGCTGCAGCAGCTGATCGGCCAGCCATTGCACGCCGGCACCGTGATCGTCAGGGGTGACGATATCGACTTCGCGCTTCAGCGAAGGTACCGCGTTTGCCGTGGCGCAGGAACAACCGCAGATCGCCAGAAAGGAGTGGTCGTTTTCGGCATCCCCGATGCCGACAAAGCTCGAGGTTCGAATTTGCAGTTCCAGCGCCGCGGTTCGCAGGCCGGATGCCTTGTTGACTCCGGCAGGCAGCAGCATCAACGCGCCCTTGTTGAAGACGATCTGCATTTCCAGTCCCAGCTGGCGCACCGCCTCGAGAAAAATGGCCTGGTCGGGCTCCCAGCCTGCCAGAATTGACCGACCAACCTCTATCGGCGCCGATGAGCGCGAGCGCACAAGCTCGACCAACCGCGGATCGGGGGCAGGGGACAGCACCTCTGTGCGATCGTCCGCCGGCGCGTGCAGCACGGCGCCGTTCTCGACAACGAGGCGATCGAAGAGCCGGTATTGCGGAAAAGCCTCGATGACCGCCTCAAGCCGCCGGCCCGTCACCAGCACCAGCCGCCGGCCACTGTCCTTGACACGCTGCAGCGCGGCAATGGTGGCTTCGGAGACGCGGTCGTCCTGTGCAATCGTGCCGTCATAATCGACTGCAAGCCCAAGAAAGAACATGTCGTACCTCATGAAAATGGCTGCAGATCAGCTGCACGGACCGGCGTTGGCAGTGGCGATCGATTGGGCTATGGCCGGACGCCTGGTCTGGCATGGCTATTCAGGCAATGCGGCTGCCACGCCGGACGGCTCAACCTCCGCTGGCGACCAGCGCTGCAGCGTGGCCGCAGTCGCGATGCCAAAGCCAAAGGCGATGATGCCCAAGGTGATCAACCAGCCGATAAAGGGAATCATGCCGGCCAGAGCGGCAACAACAAGAGCGGCAGCCAGTACGACCAGACGCCGCAGATTTGTGTTCGTGTCGACGAAGGCGCTGGCGATCCGCAGGCCGATGAAGAAGGCGCCGGACAGGTACGCCAGGCTGCAGGCGAGGAAGACCAATACCAGGACAATGGGCACCAGAAACAATCCGACGATCGTCAACGCCAGCGCCGGCACCAGGCCCAGCACGGCCGCGAAGGCCACAAATCCCAGTCCAAGCCTGCCGAAGGGGCGATGTCGTGACGCCGTGTGCATGGCCGATACAGTGCCGGGCAGCAGCGCGATGAAGGCAGCGCCGACCAGCACCAGCACAAGCCACCACGCTACCACGGTCCAGAACATCGGCCAGAACCGGCCGAGCACGGTTGTTGCAGACCTGCCGGCTTCCCCGACATAGTCGGATTGCTCCAGAAGCTGGTAATGCACGCGGTCGGCCGCAGCCACCGAAGATGGAACGGAAATGTCCTTGGGCGCGTGGATGTGCAGTTGCCCATCCACGCGGGCTCGGGGTCCAAAGCTCAGATCCTCGCCATAAAAGCTGAGGTCACCCGTCACGGGCGCATTGAGCGTCAACCTCCTGGCTGTGATCAGCGCGGCGCCTGACACCGGCGCGTCCAGTGTCACATTGGCTGCCGCCAAGCGCGTATTCCCGCTCACGGGCGCACTTGAATGAACGGTGACCATATTGCCCAGGGCGGTCAGATCTCCGCCGATGCTGGCGTCCGCATTCACCGAAAATCCAGCGGCGTAGACATCGCCGGTGACCGGAGCGGCAAGGTGTACGTCAAAGCCGGCCAGGTGCGCATCGCCCGTCACCGGACCGGCAAGCCCGACGTCGCCGCCAACAGCAAATGCGTCATGGCCGACAGGACCGCTTATGTTGGCCATCTGGCCGGCGGCATACTGATCGCCACCAAACGCCAGTGACGCCTCCTCGGCCTGCGCTGCTGCGCCGCCGAGCACGGATAAGGCTGCAAGTATCACAAGCCGGGCCAAATGCCTCATAATGAACCTCCATTGCTACTGGAGGGATAGTGGCCGCTTTTCCAGGGATGATCTTGACGCGGGTCAAAAACCGGCAGAACGACCCTTGTTGGCACAACCGCCTATGCCGCAAGCAAAGGGGCGATGGAGGCCCTTACCCTGGCGGTGGCTGTTGAAGCGGGGCCGCACAATATCCGCGTCAATACGCTGCTGCCCGGCATCATCGACACCGATATGTTCCGCAGCCTTGACGGTGGCTCCATCATCGCTGCCCTGTCCGCCCCCACCCCGCTCAAGCGGATCGGCCGGCCCCAGGACATCGGCAATGTCGCCGCCTGGCTCGCCTCCGATGATGCCAGTTTCATCACTGGGCAGAGCCCGCCGGGGATGGCGGCATCGCCATCCCCGGCATGCGCCAGACATTGTGAGACGGGATCCGGCTCATGCAAATGACGGCGAAATGGCAGGTTATTGGTCGGCTTTGCCGAGGGCGCGTTTGAGGAACTCCCTTACGGTCGCCTGGAATTTGGGGGCTTCTTCCACCTGTGGGGCGTGGCCGGAGTTTTCAAAGATGACCAGTTCGCTGCCGGCGATGAGACGGTGGATCGTCTCGGAGGCGGAGACGGGCGTGATCCAGTCGTGCCGGCCCACGGTGATCAGCGTGGGCACCTTGATGGTCGGCAATTGCGGCTTGAG
>CAXBKI010000439.1:0-3221 GCA_963975955.1 uncultured Devosia sp. | reverse complement strand
GACATTGACCACCCGGCGCGGTGACAGCCCCTTGGCACGCGCGGTGCGTACATAGTCCTCGCCGAGCACTTCAAGCATGGCCGAGCGGGTCTGGCGGGCGATGACCGCCAGCGGAATGGTGCCCAGCACCACGGCCGGCAGGATCAGGTGGCGCAGTGCCGAAACAAAGGCCGGCCAGTTGCCATAGAGCAGGGTGTCGATCAGCATGAAGCCGGTGATCGGCCGCAGGAAGAACATCAGGTCCAGCCGCCCCGAAACCGGGGTCCAGCCGAGATAGCCCGAAAAGAAGATGATCAGCAGCAGTCCCCACCAGAAAATGGGCATCGAATAGCCCGTCAGCGCCACGCCCATGGTGAGCTGATCGAACCAGGAACCGCGCTTGACTGCAGCAAAGACGCCGGCGGGAATACCGATGGCCACCGCCAGCAGCATGGCGATCGATGCCAGCTCGATGGTGGCGGGGAACAGGGTGAGGAATTCGGTGATCACCGGCCGCTTGGTCGACAGCGAAATGCCGAAATCGCCCTGCAGCACGCTCCAGATATAATTGAAGTATTGCTGCCAGATGGGCAGGTTGTAGCCGAACTGTTCCTTGAGAATTTCATAGCGCTCGGGCGAGACGCCGTGCTGGCCTGCCATGGCCAGGATCGGGTCGCCCGGCAGTACGCGCACAAACGCGAAGGCACAAAGAGAAATGCCGATTATTGTGGGCACGATCAGTGCCAGTTTTTGCAGAATGTATCGGAGCATGTGCCTGCCAATGATGAAGGCGGCGCCTTTCAGCGCCGCCTTGGTGTTTCACACTAACGCGATTATTCGGTCACATCGACATTGTCGAAGCGGTGGATGCCAAGCGGGTCCATGGTGAAGCCGCTCACGCGCTTGCTCATGGGCATGAACACCTTGGAGTGCGCCAGGGTCAGGGCTGGTGCCTGTTCCTTGAACACGACCTGCGCCTGCTCATAGAGCTTGGTGCGCTCTGCCTGGTCCGAAGTGGTCTTGGCGTCCTGGATCAGCTTCTCGAAATCGTCGTCGCACCAGCTTGAATAGTTGGAGACGCCGATCGCCGAGCAGGAGAACAGGGTGGCAAAGAAGTTGTCCGGATCACCATTGTCACCCGTCCAGCCGATCTGGAAGGCGCCGGGCCGGTCGACGAGCTTGCCGCGCGTGCGGTATTCGGTCCATTCGTAGGAAACGATATTGGCGGTGACGCCAACAGCGGCCCAGTCGGCCTGGATCAGCTCGGCAACGCGCTGGGCGTTGGGGTTATAGGGGCGGCTGACGGGCATGGCCCACAGATCAATCGTCAGGTCGGAAACGCCAGCGGCCTCAAGTGCCGCCTTGGCAGCCTCGGGATCGTAAGCGTCGTCCTTCACGTCCTTGTTGTAGGACCACATGGTGGGCGGGATCAGATTGACGGCAACTTGGCCGGCGCCCTGATACACGGCCTCAATGATGGCTTCCTTATTGATGGCCATGTTGAGGGCCTTGCGGACCTCCACATTGTCCATCGGCGCGATGGTCGTGTTGTACGACATGTAGCCGATATTGAGGCCTTCCTGTTCCATCACGTTCAGGTTGGTGTCGGCCTTGAGATCGGCAATGTCGGCGGGCGATGGATAGGGCATGATATCGCATTCGCCGGCCTTGAGCTTCTGCACGCGCACCGTCGGATCGGTGGTGATGGCGAAGATCAGGTCGTCGATGGCAACCTTGCCGGCCCAGTAGTCGGGGAAGGCTGCGTAGCGAATGACCGCATCGGTCTGGTAGTCGACGAATTCGAACGGCCCGGTGCCGACAGGCTGGGACGCCAGCAGCTCAAGCGTGCCGGCCTCAACGAGCTGGTCGGCATATTCCTTGGACATGATCGAGGCGAAATCCATGCCCAGATTGGCAATCATGGGGGCATTGGGTTCGTTCAGGGTGATCTTGACCGTCAGGTCATCGACCTTTTCGATGCTCTTGAGGTATTTGGGCATGTCCATGCCCTGGAAATAATCCCAGCTGATGCCTTCGAGGTAGTTGTAGAAGGCATTGTCCTCTTTCCACTGCCGCTCAAACGAGAAGATCACGTCATCGGCGTTGAAGTCACGCGTTGGCGTGAAGTAGGACGTGGTGTGAAACTTGACGCCCGGGCGCAGGTGGAAGGTGTATTCCAGGCCATCCTCGGACACGTCCCAGCTTTCGGCCAGACCGGGTTCGACTTCGGTGCCGCCGTGCTTGAATTCGACCAGACGATTATACATTGTGCGCGAGGATGCGTCGAAATCATTGCCGCCGGTGGTCGGGCCCGGATCGAAATGGGCAGGCGACGCTTCCGAGCAAAAGACCAGCTGTTTGGCCTGGGCCGCGCCAGCAGCGAGCGCCAGCATGGCTGTCGCTGCAAGCAGCGTCTTCATCAATTTCATGATTGTTGTCTCCCGAACAGTTTTGTGCACCCGGCTTGCCAACCGGGGCTTGGCGTCAACAAAGCCTAGAAATTGGGGGAGTGCAATGGGGGAGTTTGACCATTTGGTCAATCTGATGACAGCCGGAACCCTAATCCACAACAATGGACGGTTATTTGCCGATCCGTTCGGCAGCCCATCATTGCGCTTGACCCTGCGCCAGGGCTGGTGATCGATAAGGCCATGACCAAAATCCTCGCGACCGTGACGCTCGTTGTCGCCGACTATGACGCGGCGATCACTTTTTATCGTGACCAGCTGGGCTTTGCCCTGCTCGCCGATACCGACATGGGCGGCGGCAAGCGCTGGGTAGTGGTTGGCCCCAAACAGGGCGGTGGCGCCAGGCTGCTTCTGGCCAAGGCCGACGGCGCCAGCCAGACTGCTGCGGTGGGCAACCAGACCGGCGGGCGTGTCATGGGTTTTCTTGAGACCGACGACTTCGCCCGCGATCATGCGCACATGAGCGGGCAGGGCATCAAATTTCTCGAGGCGCCGCGGCACGAAGCCTATGGCTGGGTGGCGGTGTTCCAGGATCTGTATGGAAACAAATGGGACTTGATCGAACCCAAGGCCTGATCGCGGCGCTGATGCTGCTGCTGCCGATCGCGGCATCACCGCGCGCGCAGGAGGCTGGCTGGCACTTTTCACCGCTGCCCGGGGAAGGAGACCGCGCCACGCTGGGCTGCGCGCTCGGCTCGACGCCGCAGGCCTTTGCCTGTGTAGCGGTGCGCTGCGAAGACGATTATTCGACTGGCGCCTATATTCACACCAGCC
>CAXBKI010000438.1:0-3225 GCA_963975955.1 uncultured Devosia sp. | reverse complement strand
GCGGCCCGCTTTTGAGCAGTGTGACCGGCAGTCCGGTGGCTTCAATGATCCGGCTGCCCGTGGTCCCGGTGCCCCACAATTGGTGCGCCGCGAGCTTTTGCCGGTGACGCAGGGCCCACTGGCACAGCGCTTCCTTCTTGTCGTCATGTGCTACCAGGCCAATGCGTGCCATGCCATCCTCCAGTGATGGGCCTGTTCAAGCAGCTTCACGCAAACAGGGCAATGGCCTCGCTGAGCAGAATGCCGATGCTGTCGGACGGAATGGCCCGGCCCGGCACCAGGCGCAGGTAGCGCCCCTTCTTGAGTCCGTCGCCCCGCAGCAACCCATCGCCCTGTTCGAGCAGTCGCCCGTGCTCGAAATACAGCGACACCCGATCCTGATGAGGAAACACCGCGCAGACATGGCCGGCCGTGCTGTGGCGGAAATTGACCGATCGCCACCCCGCCATCACCTTGCCGCTCAGGCCCCGATGAGCCGCCACCAGGGTGACCAGCTGCGATGTCAGCACGACAATCGGCTCAGGCAGCGGCGCCATCAACGCGTGGAAGGCGGCGGATTGGAGCAGATCGGCAGCGTGGGACGGCATCACTTGAGCAGGCATTTCGGGTCCGGGCAAATGCAGCGATGCGGGCTTTCGCCCGCACCGCAATCTGCCATGGTTCTGCTGACAGCCCCCGTCAGTATGGCGGGCGCTAGAACTCGTTCCAATCGGGCGATGGCGCCAGATTGCTGGTCTGCTTGAGCGCGGGCACCGGCTTCCTGCCCGATCGGGCAGCAGGCCGGACGGGAGCCGAGACGGAGTCATCGAGAAGCTTGAATATCTCGACGATGTCATCGAGCTGCCCGGCCTGGCCCTCGGTCTGTTCGATCGCCGCATTGGTCTCTTCCACCAGCGCGGCATTGTGCTGGGTCATCTCGTCCATCTGCCGCACCGCCACCGCGATCTCGCCCAGCGCATCGGATTGCTGCCGGTTGGCCCGGGCGATGGCATCGATCAGCGACGCGCTTTCCTGTGCCCCGCTCAGAATATCGAGCAGCGTTTCGGCAGCCTTGCCGACCAGTTGCGCACCATTGCGCACTTCCACCGCGCTGGCCTCGATCAACTGCTTGACGTCGGCCGACGCATTGGCGGCTGACTGGGCCAGGCGGCGCACTTCCACGGCCACCACGGCAAAGCCCTTGCCCGCGTCGCCAGCCCGCGCTGCTTCCACCGAGGCGTTCAGCGCCAGCAAATTGGTCTGGAAGGCGATATCGTCGATCAACCCGATGATATTGGAGATCTTGGCCGAGGAGGCTCCGATGGCGCCCATCGCCTCATTGGCCTCGTTCATGACATCGCCGCCGGTCGTGGCGTTCTTGGAAACGACCTGCGCCTTGTCGCTGGCGACACCGGCCATGCTGGCATTCTCCACCACGGTGGCAGTGAGCTGTTCCACCGCAGCCGTTGTCTGCTCGATGGTTGCTGCCTGCCGCGTCGTCCTGTCCGCCAGATCATTTGCGCCCGCCAGGATTTCCCCGGTTGCCGAACGGACGCCGCGCGAAGTCTTGCGCAACTGGCTGACGATGGAGGTCAACCGGTCCGCGACCGCATTGGTATCCTCTTTGATCTGGTCGAACTCAGGCTCGAAATCGGCTGTAATACGCTTGGTCAGATCGCCCTCGGCGAGGCTCTTGAGCACATCGCCTGTCAGATCCACCGCGCGGATGATCTTGGCCTTGGCCGCCGCGTCGGCGGCCTTGGCTTCATCGGAGAGCTTTTCGAAATAGGCCGACACGCCAATATCGATATCGAGCAGCATTGATTTGAGCACATCGGTCAGCACGGCCCCCATATCGTCGGCGGCTGCCAGGACGGCCTCTGGCGAGGCTGGTATCTTTTTGCCAAAGCGGCCGCGCTTGGGTTCCAGCGCGGCTTCCATCATGTCATGCACCAGTCCCTGAACCAGGGTTTCCACGATCACGCCATAGCCACCAATATGCCAGCGCGGCTCCAGACCGATCTGGGCATGACGCAAGCCGACCTTGGTGCTCGCCGCGAAATAGGCATCATCGAACTGCCCGGCCGCTATGGCCTTCCAGTGGCCAATCTGCTTGGACTGCGCCCGATCCATCTGGGGCTTGCCGTCAAAGAATTTTGCGACAGCCGGCACCGTCCTGATCTTGCTGTAGAATTTATCCAGCGCTCGCGACAGATGTTTATCGATCGGCCCCTGAACTGCAGCAAGTCGCGTGCGTGCCGCTTCATCAAGTCCTATGAAATCCAGCCGGCCTTGCAGTTCATTTTTATTGGTCATTTGGTTTGACATCGCTCTAAGTACTTGTGGCTGCCAATCAATTCGACCAACAGGAGCCAAGACTGCTCAATTATAGGTTAATATTTAGTTGTTAACGAAGCGCTAAAATTTCTGCAGCAGAATTTATCTCGATATTGTATTGGCCGGCACAAAGCCTTCTTTGCTGACCAGTATACCTCCGGCCAATGAAATTCTCGCACGCGGATTGGCCCCAGTCTGCTCAGCCCGCACGAGCCAGCCCGCTCGCCCTTGTGTTGCCGTTGCCCAGCCTGAACACCCCGATGACCCGGTCCAGTTCGTTCGCCTGCGCCTCGGTCTGCTCGATTGCCGCATTGGTCTGTTCTACCAGAGCGGCATTGTGCTGTGTCATCTCGTCCATCTGGCGCACGGCAATGGTCACCGCATCGATCGAAGAGGCCTGTTGGTGGCTGGCCAGCGCAATATTGTGCAGCAGTCCGGCATTGGTCTTGATTGCTTCTTGCACCGCGACCAGCCGCGCCGCCGCGTCGTCTACCAGGCGCGAACCGCCGGCAACCTCGCTCGCGCTCTGTTCAATCAACACCTTGACGTCCGCCGAAGCTTTGGCTGCCGATTGCGCCAGGCGCCGCACTTCCACGGCAACCACGGCAAAGCCCGTGCCGGCCTCCCCGGCCCGCGCCGCTTCGACCGAGGCGTTCAGGGCCAGCAGATTGGTCTGAAAGGCAATATCGTCGATCAACCCGATGATATTGGAAATCTTGGACGAAGACTGGGTGATGCGTCCCATCGCGGCTGTCGCCTCTCCCATGACCGCGCCGCTGGCTTCTGCCTGGCTCGAAGCCCCATGAGCCTGCTGGCTTGCGGCATCGGCCTGATGGGCATTATCGAGCACCCTGCGGCTGAGCTCTTCGATGGCGGCAGCGGTCTCTTCGATGGTCGCGGCCTGGCGGG
>CAXBKI010000437.1:0-3229 GCA_963975955.1 uncultured Devosia sp. | reverse complement strand
CTTTGGTATGCAGATGGCCTGCGTCGAGGCCGCCCGCAACACCGCTGGCATCCGCAACGCCTCATCCACCGAATTCGGCCCCACCAAGGAGCCAATCGTTGGCATGATGACCGAATGGGTCAAAGGCAACGACACCGAAAAGCGCGGCAATGACGGCGATCTGGGCGGCACCATGCGCCTGGGAGCCTATCCGGCCCAGCTGACCCGCGGCAGCCGCGTGGCCGACATATATGGCACCACCAGGATTTCCGAGCGCCATCGTCACCGCTACGAGGTGAACATGGACTATCGGAAGCTGCTGGAGAAAAACGGCCTGCTGTTCTCGGGCGTCTCGCCCGATGGCAAGCTGCCCGAAATCGTCGAACGCACCGACCATCCCTGGTTCATCGGCGTGCAGTTCCATCCCGAGCTCAAGTCCAAGCCCTTCGAGCCGCATCCGCTGTTCGCCAGCTTCATCGCGGCAGCCATGGATCAGAGCCGGCTGGTCTGATGCAACTGCACACGGAGCGCCTGCTGCTCCGCCGCCCGCAAATCGATGATCTCGAAGCCTTCTTCGAGATCATGTCCGATCCCTCGGCCATGCGCTACTGGTCAACCCTGCCACATGCCGATATCGGCAAGACCCGCAACTG
This sequence comes from uncultured Devosia sp., assembly GCA_963975955.1. Classification (GTDB taxonomy): domain Bacteria; phylum Pseudomonadota; class Alphaproteobacteria; order Rhizobiales; family Devosiaceae; genus Devosia. Next base: position 2,597 of record CAXBKI010000437.1, on the reverse strand, counting down.
GCTGAACCAGATGATCGCGCGTGAGCAGACGAGCGGACAACACTTCGTCATCGAACGCGATGGTCGGCTGATCGGCGAAGTCGGGGCAGGGCGCCTGCCTGACTTCGGTTTTATCATCCATCCCGGTCACTGGGGCCGCGGCTACGCAACCGAGGCCGCCAGAGCGGCGATCGACCATATTTTTGCGGAGACGGCAGCTACCGAGCTCAAGGCCGATGTCGATCCCCGCAACGCCGCCTCGCTCAGCGTCCTGAGCCGCCTCGGCTTCCGCGAAACCGGCCGCGCCAAGAACACCTTCCTGCTCGGCGATGAATGGTGCGACAGCATCTATCTGACGCTGCCGCGTCCGGATGCGGCGATCGGTTGAGGCCATTCGGCGCCCGTTTTGCCGCCGAAACGAATTTCGTTAATCCCCCTGTGGTCTAGTCACCAGCTATTCCTCGCAGGAGCGCGCGCTTTGACAGCACCATTTCAATGCTGAACGCAACGCAACCCGATAGCCAGAACTCTGCAGTCGCCCATGCCGCTGCCGTATTGCGGGTGCTCGCCGAGCAGCTCGGGATGGGGTTCTGGCGTATCGTGGTGGCCAATGGCGATGTGCACTGGTCAGAACAGATTTTCGATATTCATGGGCTGCCGCCCCAGGCTGAACCGCTGACGATGGAAGCGGCCATGAGCCATATCGTTGAGCATGATCGGCCCGATGTCGTCATGCTGCTGAAGCGAACCGTTGCCGAAAAGCGGGGCCAGAAGGTCATATTCCGTATCGAGACGAGCGCGGGGATCAAGGTGATCGAGTGCACCGGCGATGCCAGGATTGGGCCGGGCGGCGAGGTTTCTGAAGTCTTCGGAACGATGTTGGACATCACCGGGCGGTCAATGAAGGACGCCAATGCCGTAGGCCGTAGCCTGCTGGTGCGCACATTGATGAAAAACGTGCCCGCAGCTATCGCGGTATTCGACCGGCAAATGAACTATCTGGCCGTCAGTGACTATTGGATGGCCGGGCACAACATGGCCCCGGGCAACAGGCTGATCGGCAAAAATCACTATGTCCTGCGCCCGGATATCACCCTCGAGCACCGCGCGGAGCACAGGCGTGCGCTGGGGGGCGAGACGGTTCTTAGCCCCCGCAGCTATATGAAGGACGCGTCCGGCAAGGTTGTGCCCCAGATGTGCGTCATGTGTCCGTGGCACAAGGTGGACGGCACTGTGGGCGGCATCATGTTGATGCTCGGCGCCCTGGATGCGCCAATCACTATGGCTCCAGCCGGCCCAGCCCACCGACCAACCCGGCACGAACTTCTCGAAATCCTGCAGGATCTTTAGGGCAGCGTTCGCGATCGCCTTGGCTGCGGCATTTGGACCATGCTAGCCATAAGCGTTCACTGCTGGAGCCGCCCATGGCCGAGATCATCAATCTGCGCAATGCCCGCAAACAGAAGGCCCGCGCCGAAAAAGCCACGCAGGCCGAGCAAAATCGCATCAAATTCGGCCGCACCAAGGCCGAAAAAAAGCTCACCGCCGCCGAACAGGCGCTCGCCGACAAGCGCATCGACGGCCACAAGCGCGACGAATAGGAAAAATCCATATGAGCAAGATCGTCGTTATAGGCGCCACCGGTCACATCGGCACTTTTCTCGTGCCAAGACTGGCTATGGCCGGCCACCAGGTTATTGCCGTCAGCCGCGGCGTGGCGCAGCCCTATCAGGCCAGCCCGATCTGGTCGCAGGTGGAAGCCCTCCAGATCGACCGGCAGGCTGAGGAAGCCAAGAACAATTTTGGCACCACCATTGCCAATCTGAACGCCGACATCGTCATCGACCTGATCTGCTTTTCCCGCGACAGCAGCGACCAGCTGGCAGATGCTCTGATGGGCAAGGTCAGCCATTTCATCCATGTCGGCACCATCTGGACGCACGGGGCGTCTGCCGTGGTACCGACGCTGGAATCGGCCGTGAAATATCCCTTTGGCGACTATGGCGTGCAGAAAGCCGATATCGAAACCGACCTGCTTGCCCGTGCCCACATACAGAATTTTCCGGTCAGCATCGTCCATCCCGGGCATATTGTGGGACCCGGCTGGGCGCCGCTCAATCCCGCCGGCCATTTCAATCCGGCCGTGTTCTCCACCATCGCGCAGAACCGGCCCCTGGCCCTGCCCAATTTCGGGCTCGAAACCGTCCACCACGTCCATGCTGATGACGTGGCGCAGGTCATCATTGGCACCATGGACAATCACGCCGTCGCAGTCGGTGAGAGCTTCCACGCCGTCTCGTCGGGCGCCCTGACGCTGCGCGGCTATGCCGAGGCGATGTATCGCTGGTTCGGCCACACGCCACAGCTCACCTTTGCCCCCTACGACGCCTGGGCAAGCCAGCAGGCCCCCGCGGAGGCCACGGCGAGCTGGGAACACATCGCCCGTTCCCCCAACTGCTCGATCGACAAGGCTCGTCGCCTGCTCGGCCATGCCCCGCGCTACACCTCGCTCGAGGCAGTGCAGGAAGCGGTGACCTGGCTGATCGCTGACGGGCAGGTGTCGGTAAGCTGAACGCTACCGGTTCGCCGGCCACCGTCATGACGCCTTGTCATTGCTG
>CAXBKI010000436.1:0-3233 GCA_963975955.1 uncultured Devosia sp. | reverse complement strand
GGTCCAGGCCCCTGGGGACGTTCCCGGGCAGCGGGCGGGCGTCGCCGGCGGGGTGAGACTGTCGTGGTTTGCGGTGATGGTGCTCGGATTGGCCATTGCGGTCATGGCCCTGGCGCTCATCACCTTCGGCCCCGGGGCGCCGCAGCCCGCGCCGGGCAGCGCCGGCATGCCGCGGCCCAGCGTGACGGTGGTGGAGGTTCAGAACCTGCTGCGATCGGACGACGGCACCCCCGAGGTCGCGGGGCTGGCGATCGAACTGGTGACCGATCTGGACCAGTTCGAGGAGATCGATGTGCGTTATGGCGGCGCCGGCGACCTGGGCATGGAAGACGGCGCTGACGGGACCAGGGATTATGTGCTGACCGGCATTGTGCGCCGTGACCGGGCCGAGGTGCAGTATAGCGCCATTCTGACCGAGAGCAGCACGGGCGCGGTGGTGTGGAACGGCACCATCGCCGTGCCGGCTGCCGCGGCCTCCCAGCAGGGTGTGCTGGACGATGTGTCGCGCCGTCTCAGCCTCATCCTGGGCAGTCCGCGCGGGCCGCTGCACAAGGCGGCGCGTGCCTATCTGGCCACGGCCCCCGAGCTGGGCGCCGATGCCAATCTTTATCTCTGCCGGATGCTGTTTCACCTCTATCACGATACCGGCACGGCAGCGGCAGCCGCTCGGGCCAGCCAATGCCTGTCGGACCTGCCCGAGAGCGAGCAGGGCTCGGCGGTGGCTCTGGCGATCGGCGCCAGCCTCTTGGTCGAGCAGTCGATCGATCCGACGGGCGCCCTCATGTCCCGCGCCGAGCAGCTGGCGGCGGCGGGCGCGGCGCTCGACAGGGCCATTGCGCTGTCGCCGATCAGTTCGTTCATCTGGGAGCAGCGCGCGGGGCTGCAGCAGGAGCTGGGCCGGTTCGACAAGGCACGCACCGACTACAGCTCCAGCATCCAGCTCAATCCGGCCAATGCGGATGCCCTGGCCAGCTATGCGCGCGTCCTGGCTTTTGGGGGCAATGTGGCTGCTGCCGAAACCATGGCGCGCGATGCCGTGCAACACACGCCCGACCCGCCGGACTGGTATTTTGGCGTGCCGGCGCTGCTCGAACTGCGTTCGGGCAGTCCCGACCTGGCGGTGGAGGATGCCGTTCGCTATGCGCAGGCCGATCATGAGCTTGGGCCCATTCTGGCCATCCTGGCGGGACAGCGCAGCGGGGATGTGGCGATCATCAATCGATATCTGGCGCAGGTCCTCGATGTTGCCAGCTTCCGGGCGGGCGGTGTGATGCCGCGACTGCGCCAGCGCATCCAGGACGGGGTGCTGCTCGAGCAGATCCGGGGCGCACTGACCGCAGCCGGCGTGCCTCAGCGCGCGCTGGACGGCGCGTTCTAGGGGCTGGCCGGGCCGGTGGCGGTCAGTGCGCCGCGGCGCGCGAAAACACGTTGATCACCAGGACACCGGCCAGGATCAGCGCCATGCCGATCAATGCCGGCAGATCCAGGGTCTGGCCGTGCACGAAATAGGCGATCAGCGCGATCAGGACGATGCCGGTGCCTGACCAGATGGCATAGCCAATCCCCACTGGAATGGTCTGCAGCGCCAGCGAAAAGAAGTAAAAGGTGATCACATAGCCGACCACCACGACCACGCTTGGCCAGAAGTCGGTGAAGCCGTTGGACGCGCGCAGGAACGAGGTGGCTATCACCTCCCCGATAATGGCGATGGCCAGGTAAAGCGCGCCACTCATCTAGTGGGCGCGGCGAACAGCGTCCTGGCGAGGGCGATGAAGCGTTGTCCGCGATCTTCAAAGTTCTTGAACTGATTGTAGGATGGTGCGCCCGGCGACAGGATGACGGCGTCAAAGCCCTCCCGCCGCGCGAGCAGCGCCTGCATGGCGGCTTCGAGATCTGGTGCCGTGAACACGTCGATGCCCGGGGCAGCCTGTTCGGTCGCCTGGGCCAGGCGCGATCCGGTGACGGGCAGGCAGGCCAGGGTGGTCACGCCATAGCCGGCCAGCAGATGGGCCAGTTCGTCATAATCCTGTTCGCGTTCATGGCCGCCGGCGATCAGCGCCAGGCGCTGGCCGGGATAGGCGGCCAAGGCAGCCTTGGTTGCCTCCGGCGTGGTGGAAATTGAATCATCGACAAAGGTCATGCCGCCGAACTTGTGCTCTTCAAGCCGGTGGGGCAGGGGCATGAAAGCCCTGATGCCCTGGACAATGCCGTCCAGCGTGCCGCCGGCGGCCAGGGCGATCTGCGCGGCCAGCACGGCGTTGTCGAGGTTATGGGCGCCACGCAGCCGCGATCGGGAAGCTGCGCTTTCAACGATCGCCAGTTCCTCGGCATTGAGTTCGCGCAGCAGGCGGCGATGGTCGCGCGTTGCCTTGGCGACAAGCGCATTGCCTTTGGCGCCGGCGCCCAGCGCCACCGGAAAGCCGCCATCGCGGTCGATCAGGTGCAGCTTGTCGCGGTAATAGCGCTCGACCGAGCCGTGCCAGTCGACATGTTCGGGATAGAGGTTGGTGATCGCGGCAATGTCGGGCAGAAAGTTCATGTCCGCGGTCTGGTAGCTGGACAGCTCGAGGACCACCACGGCGTGCTTGTCGGCGATGTCGAGCGGCGCCACGCCTACATTGCCGGCCAGACCGGCATCGATCCCCGAACGGGTCAGCATCAGGTGGACCAGGGTGGCGGTGGTCGACTTGCCCTTGGTGCCGGAGATGGCGATCACCGTGCGACCGTCGCGATAGGCGTGGCCCCACAGGTTCAGATTGGAGGTGACCGCAATGCCGGCATCGCGGGCCAGGTCAAAGACCGGCTTGTAGCGTGACACGCCCGGGCTCTTGATGATGTCGCCGAAGCGGTGGACGCGGATGGCGTCCTTGATGTCCTCGGGCGCCATGAAGGCGGTATCGGCGATATCGGCGGGGCCGCTGTCGACGGTGACGAAAACCTTGAGATCGGGCTGGATAGCCTTGAGATAAGCCCGGGTCGAGACGGCCTCGCGGCCCGCGCCGTAAATCAGGACAGGTTCTTCAAACAGCATAAGCGGACACCTTGGCGGTCAGCGCAGGGGGAATGTGATGGTCGTGGCTGTCCGTCAGGCATTCGGCCATGGCCGCCTGCAGTTTGGGCTCGCCGTACTGGGCCAGCAGGTCAGCCTTGACGGCGCGCACAACCGCTGCCTGATGCCAGTCGGCATGGCGGGTAAGGGTGTAAAGACACGCCGCGGCCTCGAGGATTTCCCC
>CAXBKI010000435.1:0-3242 GCA_963975955.1 uncultured Devosia sp. | reverse complement strand
CGCCACCGATCACGTGCATTACTGGGAAGATGGCGGCGCCACCTATCACAACCGCTTCTCGACCTTCGAGTTCTTCCGCGGCCAGGAGGGTGATCCCTGGAAGGGCCAGGTGGCCGACCCGGAAATCCCCGCGACGCTGAACTGGCGCCAGGGCACGCTCTGGCGCCAGGACTGGATCAACCGCCAGCACCTCGACAGCATCGACAAGCACCCGCAGACGCTGACCTTCGACGCCGGCGTCGAATTCATCGCCACCAATGCCGGGGCCGAAAACTGGATGCTGCAGATCGAGACCTTCGATCCGCACGAGCCCTTCTTCAGCTATGACGAGCACAAGGCACGCTTCCCGCACCAGTTCAACGGCCCGCACTTCGACTGGCCGGACTACCGGCCCGTGGTGGAGAGCGATGAAGCCGTCGAGCACGCGCGCATGGAATATGCAGCGCTTCTGAGCATGTGCGACGACTCGCTCGGCCGCGTGCTTGATGCCATGGATCAGCACGACCTCTGGAAGGATACGATGCTCATCGTGTGCACCGACCACGGCTTCCTGCTGGGCGAGCGCAACTGGTGGGGCAAGAACGTCCAGCCCTGGTATGAGGAAAACATCCACACCCCGCTCTTCGTCTGGGATCCGCGCGCCGGCAAGCGCGGCGAACGGCGGCAGAGCCTGGTACAGACGGTGGATTTCGGGCCGACACTGCTCGAATTCTTCGGCTTGCCGCTCACCCCCGACATGCAGGGCAAGCCATTGCGCGACACCGTGGCGACCGATGCCCCGGTGCGCGATGTCGGACTTTTCGGCGCCTATGGCGGCCACGTCTCGGTCACCGACGGACGGTTTGTCTATATGCGATGCTGCGTCGATGCGGCCAACCAGCCGCTCGAACAATATACGCTCATGCCCACGCACATGGCATGGCGCTTCGCTCCGGCAGAACTGGCGCAGGCCGTGCTCGAACCGCCCCTGCCCTTCACCAAGGGTGCGCCGGTCCTGCGCATGCCCGGTCGCGCCATGGGCAATCCGGTGGCCTTCGGCACCCTTCTCTACGATCTCGGCACCGATCCGGGCCAGCAGACGCCGCTGAACGACCCGGCGCTCGAAAAGCTGATGGCGCAGAAGCTGGTCAATGCCATGCGCGCCAACCACGCGCCGGCCAGCCAGTTCCTGCGGCTTGGCCTGCCGGCGGAGGGCAAGGTCGGCGAGGAGCACCTGCTGATCGAGCGGCAATGGGATCGCGTGCTGCGCGGCCAGCAGCAGGAACGGCGCACCGACAGTGCCGATCTCTATGGACCCGCCATAGCAGAGCCACTCAATCGCCTGCTCAGGCAGGAGCAAGGCCGCAGCGCATTCCGGACGGCCTTCGGTTTCGATCTCGACGAGGTGACGATGAACTATCTGGGGCACCTCAACGCCTGGCAATTGAGCGTGATGAACCCTGCCATGACCCCAGAAATGCTGACCGCCTTCGATCGACTGGTCTCTGCCGGCACCGCTTCTTCTTCCCCCGTAACCGTCCAGGCAGGCTGAGCCGCCAGGATCGAGTGCAAGCCCCGATGCGCGCCAGACAATGAACATCTACCTGCCGATCGCCGAACTGTCCGCCAACATCTTCTTCCTGGCAGGGATTGGCGGCGCGGTCGGGTTCCTCTCGGGACTGTTCGGTGTCGGCGGTGGGTTCCTGTTGACCCCACTGCTCATCTTCACCGGAATTCCGACATCGGTCGCCGTCGCCTCGGTCACCGGCCAGGTGGTGGCGGCATCGACCTCGGGCGCCCTCAGCCACTACCGGCGCGGCGGTGTCGATCTGCACCTTGCTGCCTATCTGGTCGCGGCAAGCATCGCCGGCGCATTTGTCGGCGTATTCACTTTCGACCGTCTCAGCCGCATCGGCCAGCTCGACCTGGTCATTGCCCTTGGCTTTCTGGTTCTGCTCGGCTCCGTCGGAACGCTGATGCTGACCGAGTCCGTGCGCTCACTGCTCAGGCATCGGCGCGGTGTCGTGGTGCGGGACCGCTTGCCCAGCCAGCACAACTGGATGCACGGCCTGCCCTGGCGCGTGCGCTTCCGCAAGAGCCGGCTCTATATCAGCGTCATTCCGGTCCTCACCATCGGCGTCTTCATCGGGTTCATCGGTGCCCTGCTCGGCATTGGCGGCGGTTTCATCATGGTCCCGGCGCTCGTCTATCTCCTGCGTGTTCCCGGATCGGTGGTGATCGGCACCTCGCTCGCGCAGGTGGTGGCCATGATGGCGGCGACGACGGTGCTGCATGCGGTCCAGAGCCAGAGCGTCGACATCATGCTGGCCTTCTGCCTGATGGTCGGCGGCACGATTGGCGCACAGTTCGGCGCCTCGGCCGGCAAGCGCCTGCGTGGCGAACAGTTGCGCGGGCTCCTGGCACTGCTGATCCTTGCCGTTGCCATCCGCTTCGGCGTTTCGCTGGTGGTGCCCCCGCAGGACCTGTTCTCGTTGACCTCCCCATGATCCGCGCCCTGGTTCTGGTCATCGGCTGCCTGCTTGTGCTGCCGGCGCAGTCTGCGCAGCTGGCCGCTGCCATCTCGCAATCCTCGATCGAGATTGCCTCCAGTTTCGAAGGCGAGACGCTGACCCTTTACGGGTCAATCTCGGCCGAGCCGGGTGAGCAGGAAAGGCTCGAGCCCTATGATGTGATCATCGTCGTGACCGGCCCGGGGGAAACCCAGACCGTCCGGGAAAAGGGCAGCTTTCTCGGGATATGGGGCAATGCGGGGGCGCAGACCTTCGAGGACGTGCCCGGTTTGATCCGGGTGCTGTCGAGCCGGCGGCTCGACAAGATCGCCCCCGATGACCTGCTGGACCAGCTTCATGTCTATCCCGAGGCTTATGTTGCTCGAGATAGCCATGATGCGCAGCGCCTGCGCTTTGGGCGTGAGCTGGTCCGGATAAGGACGGAGCAGGCGCTTTTCGGCATCGATGAAACCGGCGTGCAGTTCCTGTCCGATACCTTCTACGCCGCCCGGCTGCGCATTCCGAGCAATGCCCGGCCGGGCCCCTATGTGGCCCAGACCTACGTCTTCCAGAATGGCGCGGTTGTCAGCCGCAAAACGGACGGCTTCTCGGTCCGAAAGGTCGGCTTCGAGCGCTATCTCGCCCAGTCGGCGGTCAACACGCCCCTTTTCTATGGCCTCGCCTGCGTCGCACTGGCCCTGGCGTCCGGGCTCATTGGCGGCTTTGTGTTCAAGCGATAACGATGCCCCCCGC
>CAXBKI010000434.1:0-3248 GCA_963975955.1 uncultured Devosia sp. | reverse complement strand
CGACAGGTCGCGGATGGTACCGTCTTCAGCGAGGATGGCGGGCTTTTCTGCGCCCTTGGCGCCGACACGAAGCAGTTTCATGGGTTTGGTCCTTATGCGGTTGGCAAGCCAATAGCGGCCGACATGTTGGTGTGTCGAGGCCCACTTTGGGCCAATCGGTTCGGTTGAGGCGCTCAGGCGTCGGGGCGGATGATGCCCTTTTTGAGGATGATATTGCCATAAAGGCGCCGTTCGCCGCTCTGGACGATGGCATAGCCCCGCTTGACCCGCTCGTAGAAGGCAAACCGTTCCAGCGAGGCAATGCTCATGGCCGGTTCATACTGGCGCAGGATGGCTTCGAAGGCGTCCACCACCGGCTCGCGCTTGCTGGCGTCGCCGACGGTCTGCATGACAATGGCCGCCTCATCGACGAAATCGTCGAGCGGCATCAGCGTGAGCACGGCATCGACGATATCGGTGGCGCTGATGCCGTCCAGCCGGACCAGGACGGGGCCGGCGGCATCGGCGGGGTAATTGGCGTCGACGATGGCGATCTCGTCGCCATGCCCCATGGCACGCAGTATGGCGAGCAGGTCGGGGCCCAGGATGGGCGGAATGTTCTTGAGCATGGTGCGGCCTCCTCAGCCGAATGGAAAACTGTCGCTGTCGGTGCCCAGGGTCGCCCCATCGGCAAACAGATTGGGGTGCTCGCGGGCAAAGGCGAAGAGCTCGACCATGACCGCGTCGATATGGGCGCGAATGGCAGTGATGGCCTGCTGCTGATTGCCGGCCAGAATGCCGTCGAAAATGGCCTGGTGCTCGGCGATGGTCAGGGCCAGGCGGCGCGGGGTGACGATCAGCCAGCGGGCCCGATCGAGATTGGCGCGGGCCGAATCGATGATGTTCTTGATCCTGGTGAATTCCATGGCGCGATAGATGATGTCGTGGAATTCGATATCGAGCTCGTGGAAGCTGCCGGCATCGTCACGCTCGGCGGCGTCGCGCTGGGCGGCCATATTGGTGTGCAGGGCCGCCACCAGTGTACTGTCATGGCGGCCGATGAAGACGCGCAGCGCCTCGCTCTCGAGCCCTTTGCGGATCAGCATATATTCGCGCACATCGGCGATGCGCACCAGCGAAACGGTCGAGCCGCGCTGGGGCGCAATATCCACCAGGCCCTCGGTCTGCAGCCGGGCCAGCGCCTCGCTCACGGGAAAGCGGGAGACGCCCAGTTGCTGGCAGACCTGCGATTTGTCGATGGCACTGCCGGGGGGCAGGGCCAGCGAGACAATGGCATTGCGCAGCGCATTGGTCACTTCGGTGGTCACATTGCCACGCGTCAGCGCAAGGGGTGGGTTCAGAAAAGAATAGGGACTTGCTGCCATCTTCATGCTAACATGTTAGTGAGAGCCGTGGTGCTTTACAACGCCCATCGCTGCAGATTGCGCGCGCAATCTGGCGGCTTATGGCGGCGAGGTAAAGCGCAGTTGAGACCTTCCCTCTGAAAGCACATTCATGTCTGACACGATGACCCGCCCGCAGCCCCGTACGCTGGTGCTCAATGGCGCCGACAATATTGCCGTGGCGCTGGCCAATCTGGAGGTCGGCAGCGCCACTCCAGAGGGGCCTGCCATTGTGCGGCGCGTGCCCAAGGGACACAAATTTGCGATTCGGCCCATCGCGGCCGGCGAGCCGATCCTGAAGTTCGGGCAGATCATCGGCTTTGCCAGGGAACCCATCGTTCCGGGGGATTGGGTGCATGAGCACAATTGCGGCATGGGCGGCGCCGATGGCAGCCTGACCCATGACTATGCCTTCGGCGAAGGCGCGGTGGCGCCCGAGATGATCCCGGTCGCCGAGCGCGCCACCTTCGAGGGCTACCGCCGCGCCAATGGCAGCGTGGGTACGCGCAATTATGTCGGCATACTGACCTCGGTGAACTGCTCGGCCACGGTGGCCAAATTCATCGCCGAGGGAATCAACCGCTCGGGAATTCTCGATGACTATCCCGAGATCGATGGCGTGGTGCCGTTCGTGCATGGCACGGGCTGCGGCATGGAAAGCCGGGGCGAGGGCTTTGATATCCTCAAGCGCACGCAGTGGGGCTATACCTCCAACCCCAATCTGGGCGCCGCCATGCTGGTGGGGCTGGGCTGCGAAGTGTTCCAGATCGGTCGCATGAAGGAGATGTATGGCATCACCGAGAGCGACACCTTCCAGACCATGACCATCCAGGAAAGCGGTGGCACCCGCAAGATCATCGAATGGGGCATCGAGCGGATGAAGGAAATGCTGCCGGTGGCCGCCCGCGCGCGGCGCCAGACGGTGGACGCTTCCGAACTGACCCTGGCGCTGCAATGCGGTGGTTCGGATGGCTATTCGGGCATTACCGCCAATCCGGCGCTGGGCTATGCCGCCGATATCCTGGTGCGCAATGGCGGCACCGCCATCCTGAGCGAAACGCCCGAGATCTATGGGGCCGAGCACCTGCTGACCCGCCGCGCCGTGTCGCGCGCGGTGGGCGAAAAGCTGATCAGCCGCATTCACTGGTGGGAGGACTATACCCGCCGCAACCATGGCGAGATGAACAACAATCCCTCGCCGGGCAACAAGCTGGGCGGGCTGACCACAATCCTCGAAAAATCGCTTGGCGCAGCGGCCAAGGGCGGCAGCACGCCGCTGACGGCGGTCTATGAATATGCCGAAAAGGTCACCGAGAAGGGCTTTGTGTTCATGGACACGCCCGGCTTTGATCCCGTGTCGGCTACCGGTCAGGTGGCAGGCGGCGCCAATATCCTCACCTTCACCACCGGACGCGGCTCGGCCTATGGCTGCAAGCCGGTGCCCTCGATCAAGCTGGCGACCAATTCGGACATGTATGGCCGCATGACCGAGGACATGGACATCAATTGCGGCGATATCGTCGAGGGTGTTTCCATCGAGGACAAGGGCCGGGAGATCTTTGACCTGATCCTCAAGACTGCCTCGGGCGCGCCCACCAAATCGGAATCGCTCGGCTATGGCGACAACGAATTCGTGCCCTGGCAGGTCGGCGCCACGATGTAGTTTTGGCCTTTGTTCCCCTCTCCCCTGAGGGGGAGAGGTCGACGGCGCAGCCGGCGGGTGAGGGGTTCAGCGTTGGTGTGAACCACGAGGTCCTCCCCAGACACTGAACCTCTCACCCTGACCCTCTCCCCTCAGGGGCGAGGGGACGCAAGAGCCGCGATCGGCGGGGTAACCCTATCCATGCGACGGCCAAGCCGCACGGC
>CAXBKI010000433.1:0-3254 GCA_963975955.1 uncultured Devosia sp. | reverse complement strand
TGGACATTGCCGGCGCCATCGCCGCTGTTGAACGCTCCAAGGGCCGTGTCGTCACCGTGGCGGTCGAAGCCATGACCTTCATAGCCCCGGTCAAGGTCGGGGATGTGCTGTGCGTCTATACCAGCATCGAGCGGGTCGGTAACACCTCCATCACGGTAGCGCTGGAAGCCTGGGCCCGGCGCGACCGCATCGCCGATCGCGTCAAGGTAACCGATGGCCGCTTTGTCTATGTTGCCCTGGCCGAGGATGGCACCAAGCGGCGCATCGAAGCCTGAACAGTCCCCTCCGGCGGTCCGTTCAGCCAGCGTTCACCTGCCATGTGATCATTGATATCGGGCGAGCCGATCAGGCGGCTGGCCGGATCGGCTAACCCCCGAGAACGCTTGTTACAATTTCGGCCGGCGAGGAACTTTTTTCTATACCTCACCGTTTCTTCGGCAAATACTAACGCAGCGCTTGATCAGAGTCCCCAGGAAAACGGGCACCGTCAGGGCGCGGTGCGGAGGCTCAATAATGAATCGACAGACGCGTAAACTGCTTCTCAATATTGCTACCGGCGTGGCCGTTGCCGCCACCGCCGTGGTGGTGTTTCTGCCCGCCGCCAATGCGGCACCCGGCACGGTGACGAGCAACGTCAATGTGCGCTCGGGCCCCGGCACCAATTACGGCGTCGTTGCCACGGCGCGCCGGGGTGAACGGGTCGATGTCCAGCAATGCGAGGGCTCGTGGTGCTATATCCAGAGCCGCGGCGCGGACGGCTGGGTCTCCTCCAACTATCTCAGCGCCGGCGGCGGCAGCCCGGTCAATCCGAGCCAGCCCGGCCTGTCCTTCGGCTTCCAGATCGGTGGCGATGGCCCGAGCGTCAATATCGGCGTCGGCAATCAGCGCCCGCAGCGGCCCCAGCGGCCACCCGTGGTTGTCCAGCCAGTCGATGAGGAAGTCTGCTTCTATGATCGCTCCCGCTTCCGCGGCGACAGCTTCTGCCTCGGCGCCGGCGACAGCACGCGCGACCTGCGCAGCTGGTCCGATCGCATCTCCTCGATCGAAAATCCCGATGGTCTGCAGGTTCAGGTCTGTTCCGACGTGAACTATCGCAACTGCCGCACCTACACCACCAGCGCCTCCTCGCTGGGCGACTACGACGACTATATCGCGTCGGTCCGCGTACGCTGACAGCCTTACGGCACCGCATCGACATCGGGGCGTCCACGTCAGTGGGCGCCCTTTTCCATTCCCCCAGACGCAAAACGCCGCCCCGAAGGGCGGCGTTTCAGCATCCGGACAAACCGAAGGCCGCCATGTTTTCAACATCACGGCGGCCTTCGGAATTGTCTGGAAGACTAGAGCAGGGTCAGGTTCGTAGCCGACACCTTGCCGTCACGGCCGGTCTCGAGCTCGTAGGTCACCTTGTCGTTTTCATACAGGCCCTGCAGGCCCGAACGCTGGACAGCGGAAACGTGAACGAAGGCATCCTTGCCGCCATCTTCAGGCGAAATGAAGCCGAAGCCCTTGGTGGCGTTGAAGAACTTGACGGTACCAGTAATGGTGGACATAATTTTGTATCCTGATAGTAGGCTCGTGTCGCATGCGGACGAGCAGTTGTCCGGCGGCAGCATACCGTCCGGAAAGCACGTTCGCACGATAGAGTCTGTAGCCACGACCGGCGAACCGGTATCAGGGCAGCCGACTTAGGCTGAAAACGTACCACTTTGTCGCAGGAAACTGTGGCTTTGGCAAGGCTCTATGGAAATGCCCCGGTATTGGCGGCGCAACCCGGCCTTCGCGCACCCTGTTGTCGGTTGCCGCAACCACGCTGCAAAAGCACCGCCCCCGCCCCTTGGACCAGGCGCCCGATTGCCGCCCACCCGGCGGCACATCCCCACCGTACAACCACGCATGACGCTGGAAAACGGCGCGGCGCAGGCATAATCTCGTCGCGCTCGGGCCGGCGCCAGTCAGGGGCATTGGCGGGTCCGTTGCAAGGGGGACAATCATGCCAACTATTTCCGAGTATTACTTTCGTGCGGCCATCGTGCTTCTGATCGTGGGCATCGCACTGGGCCTGCATATGTCGATCAGCGGCAATCATGCCGTCATCGGCGCGCACGCCCATATCAACCTGCTCGGCTGGGTAACCAGCGCCCTGTTCGGCGGCTATTACGCGCTGAACCCGGCCAAGGCCGCGGGCCGCCTGCCGATGATCCAGTTCGTCATCTATCTTCTTGGCGTGCTCGTCATGGGCGTCTCGCTCTATCTGCTGCTCTCGGGCAACCCGGCGGTCGAGCCCATCGTCGCCATCAGCTCCCTGGTGACGTTCCTGGGCGTGCTGCTGTTTGCCTGGATCATCTGGATGCCGGCGTCGCGCTAGCCGTCGCTGCCGGGCTTTGCCGGGCCGTTGCCACGCACCACCGCGGCGGCAGCGGCCCGGATTATTTCTCCGCGCCTGTCGAAATCGCCATGCGTGCTTCGTCGCGTAGAGGACAAGCGCCGCCTGAGGAGCCCGCCATGAAATACCTGTGTACCGTCATCGTCGACAACGATATCGCCGCGCGCCAGACCCAGGCCGACTGGGCCGACATTACCGAACGGTCCATGGCCTATGACCGGCAATTGATGGATCGGGGCGTCTTTATCGCCGCCGAGGCACTGGTCGGCCCCGAATCGGCGCGCACCGTGCGGGTCCGCGACGGCGAGGCCATCATTACCGATGGGCCATTTGCCGAAGCAAAGGAGGTGCTGGCCGGCTTCATCCTGATCGACGTTCCCGATCAGGATGAAGCCATGGCGGTGGCGCGCGACATTCCCATGGCCACGCTCGGCGCCATCGAAGTCCGGCCGATAATGGTGTTCTAGCCCTGGCGGGCGCAGGCCGCCTCCTGCCCGCTCATCGTTTCGGCCTCGCCGCGCCATCGGCTTGATCGAGGTCATAAATCCGCGCCCTGGCCGTGCTAGGCCTGTGGGCGCGTCTGTCGCTACCAGGGATCGGGCGCGCTACGGGAGATTGGCCGATGCGTCGTCTGGCAGCACAGATCCGCACCCACCACGACGCCATCCTGCTCGCCATCGCCCTGTTGGGCCTGGGCAGCGGCACTGTCCTGCATCTCACCGCCACCGGCGGCGCCGACCTCGCCTGGGCGCTGGGCACCGGCCCCGTCCTGCTCGGCCTGCTGATCCAGATCGGCAGTGCCCTGCGCCGCGGCGATGCCGGTCTCGATATCGTGGCGGCGCTCTCGATGTCGGCTGCCCTGGTCTTT
>CAXBKI010000432.1:0-3265 GCA_963975955.1 uncultured Devosia sp. | reverse complement strand
GGTCGCTCCAGCGATACGGCCATCGCCGATTGTGTTTCGGCCGCAAACGCCGCCATCACCCCACGCGCCGCCTTGCGCGCCAGCACGATATTCTGTTCGCTGAGATAGGCGAACGCCTCTTCGAGCTCCTCGGGGATAACACCGGCATGCTCGGCGATCAGTTCTTCGGTCAACGCGGTCACCACATAGTGGCGAGCGCCGGCATCGTCCGCCAGGTCGCTGGCGCGCGCATGCATGACAAGCCTCGCCAGCAAATTGCGAACGCCCTCCCCCAGGCCACATCGCGCCAGCAGCGCGTTGAGGGCCGGACGGCTGCCACCTTCGAGCAGCGCAAAGACTTTGGCGCGCGGCGCCTGCGCCAGCTCGGCCAGGCAGTCGGCGAAGAACATCACATGACCGGTCACCACGGCATGCAGCAGAACCCGCGTGTTGAGGCGCTTGCTCGTCACCAGATCCGAAACATAGTCGGGATTGGCTTTGCCCGCTTCCCGTTCGCCAATCGCTGACAGCGCCGTGTCGCCGCTGTCGCGCAGCAACCGCCCCAGCCGGTCACCGGCCAGTGCGCCCTTGACGATCCGGGTCTGGCGCAGCGCATCGCTGACTTTCTGCACCAGCAATAGTCGCGTGGCGGCAGCCAGGTCCCGCCGAGCCAGCAATGCGCCGCGCATGGCTGCGTCATCGCCATGAGCTTCGGCAAGAGCGGCCAGAATCGCGGCGGGCAGAACCACGTCCTGCCGGCGCAGCAGCCGCAGGTTGAGCTGATAGTCCTGCCGCGCCAGCAAGGCCGTCGCGAGCCGGGCACTGACCCGGCTGCGCTGGCTGATCGACATGAGCATGGACACGTCCAGCGATTTGACCAGGCCGATGAGATCGGCATCGATCAGCACCGGCGAGTGCTGCAGAATTGCGCGTGCGATAACGGCGCTGTCATGCAGCAGCGCCAGGATGATTGGCCTTGGCGCAGCGCTTGAGTGCAAGAGGCCATAGGCCAGCGCCGCGCGAACCTTTACCGAGGGATCATCGAGAAAGCCGATCAGGGCCGCATAGAGTGCGGCATGCTCATCGGCAGGGCCTGTGTGATTGAGATAGGCCAGCGCGGAAAGATGCGCGGCGCTGCCGCGTTCTTCGCTGTCCATCGATTGGGACAGTGACACAAACTCCTGATACGCAACCATACAACTTCTCCGCACACCGGCAGAGACCATTCTAGGCGGCAAGGTTTAAGGAACGGTTCACCATAATCCGCCCCGCCCTCAACGCCCCACGCCAAGGCGCCTGCCCGAGAGGCGGACCGGTGCGCACCAGACCATATTGTAAGGCTCAGCAGCAGGTTAAGCGGCCATCGGGATATTTGCGCCCGTCCTCGAGCGCACATGCCAAGGCCGCGCGCCTAGGCATGGGTCGATGCGAATTCTGCGTCATCGCACCGACAAAAATGTCGCTAGGAGGGGAACCGGTCCGGGAACGCTACAGCGCCGCGGCGACGAAGCCGAACAGTTGCGACAGGCCAACCCAGGCGCCCGCAACGACGAGCCAGCTCACCAGGGTCAGACCCAGAATAATCCAGCCTCGCGGGAGGCCCGAACCGTGTGTCACCTGCGGTGTCGTCGCTGTCATACGCATAGCTGCCTCCTCGGCAAACATGGCCCTTTGTCTGGGTCATGCGATTACGCATCGACTTGATTAAACGACCATGAACAATACCGATCGCAATCGCGTTGTAGTTGCATTGTCTGGCGGCCTTTGTCTGCTATGGCCACCAAAGGGTAAACGCCTACGGGTGCGCCCTGTTCCACTAGCGCGCATAGAGCTGGGTAAAGAAGGCCCCGCCATCGCCCGCATCTGTGACCGTCGCCGGCGCCGGCGCTGCCTCGGGCACGTTCTTGAACAATCCGGTGAACGACATGTTGGCGGGCGAGAACCGTGACGGCACCACTGGCGCCGGTGTTGCCACAGTACTGTTGACCATCTGCTGGGCCGCAAAATTGGCATTGCTGTCGCCCGCGTCGTGCCTGGACACCAGCGCCCGGTAGACATCGCGAATAGTCCGCGCCTGGCCATTGGAATAGAAGATCGCCCGGTTCGCCGACGCCTGCTTGGGAAACAGGTTGGCCGCGATCTGGTCGGGGTCCTTCAAGCCGGCGGTGAACATGCGCTCGGCTCCCTGGGCGCCCAGGAAATGGGCGATATAGAGCTCGCCGGCACTGGGCATGCGGCCAAACCGCGCCTGCAGATAGTCACCATTGCCCTTGGTGAAGGCCGCTGCCAGATCGGCGGCCATTTGCGGATCCTCGCGCAGCTTGAGGATCCTGGCTTTCACCTCGGGGTCGCGCACCACATAGTCGCCATCCCCGGTCCGCTCGATGCTTTGCGCATATTCGCCATAGCCCAGTCGCGGCCCGTCCTCCTTGACCACCTGCAGCCAGGTGCCTTCGACGAACTGGAACAGCCCGACCGCGGACGATGTGGAGGCCTTGGCCTGCGGGTTCAGGCTGCTCTCGCGCATCGCGGTTTGCAGCAGATAGTCGAAATCAACCCCGCTCCGGTCACCGGCGGCGGTCAGGACACTGGCCAGGCTCTGCGGCACTGAAATCGGCTTTACGCCCATGGCGCGGGCTCACCCCTGCGGAATCGACAGGCTGTACCTTAGCACAGTCCATGGTTAACCCTCCGTTAACCATGCGGCCGTCAGGCCTCAATTGGGCTCCAGCTGCTCACAATGTCGGACAATGCCGGGCGCGGACGATCCTCGATGACCGCATTGGCGGTACCGATATGGATGAACCCGACAAAGCGCTCGCCGTCCCTGGCGCCCAACATGCGCGCCGCAGCCGGGTCGAACGCGTACCAGCCGGTGATCCAGGAGGCCGCAAATCCCAGGGCGAAGGCGGCGTGTTCCAGATTGAATGCCACATTGCCCGCCGAAAGCAGCTGCTCGAACTCCGGCACCTTGGGGTGCGGTTTGGGCGAGGATAGCACCCCGATCGTCAATGGCGCGGGCAGGAACCGCCGCCGCTCGATCTCGAGACCGGCCTCATCAAGCCCGGGCCTGTTGCGCGCCGCGATGTCCGCCAGGGCGGCCCCTGCCTTCGCCCGATTCTCGCCCTCGATCAGCACCAGCCGCCACGGGGTGATCTTGCCATGGTCGGGCACCCGTGTGGCGATGGTCAGGATTTGCGCAAGCTCTTCCTGATTGGGCCCCGGCGCCTGCAAAAAAGCCATGCCGACAGATCGGCGGGTCAGCAGATAATCACGCAGGGCGGGG
>CAXBKI010000431.1:0-3266 GCA_963975955.1 uncultured Devosia sp. | reverse complement strand
CGACAATCTGCGCAATGGTGCCGTAGCCTATCTGCAACCGGCAGATGGCTCGCCGGTCCCCGCCAACCACATCCCGCTCGATGGCTCGCTCTATGCCATCAATCACGCGTTGGCCTGGTGCGCGCCGCGGGTGCGCACAATCGAACCGATTACCCCGCCGGACGTTGTGACTGACCTGGACAATATGGAGACGCATCATGGACCGCCGCCCGCTCGGACGCAGTGAACTTGTCATCGAACCGCTCGTGCTGGGAGGCAATGTCTTCGGCTGGACCGTCGATGAGGCGCAGGGCTTCAAGATTCTCGATGCCTATGTCGAGGCCGGCTTTACCGCCATCGACACGGCCCAGGGCTACCCTAACTGGGTGCCCGGCAACCCGCCGGGGATGAGCGAAACCATCATCGGCAAGTGGATGAAGGCAAGGGGCAATCGCGAAGCGGTGCACATCTTCACCAAGGTCAATTCGGGCAAGGCGCCAGGCGGGCTGGGTGCCCAGGCCATTCACGATGGTATCGAGGCATCGCTCAAGCGGCTGCAGACGGACTATATCGACCTTTATTTCAGCCATTGGCCCGACGCCGAGACCAGCCACGAGGAAACCCTGGGTGCCTATGACGTGCTGGTGCGGTCCGGCCGCGTCCGGGCGCTGGGCGCTTCCAACTATACCGCCGAAATGGTTCGCGCCGCCCAGGAAACATCGGTGATCAAGTCACTGCCGCGCTACGACGTGCTGCAGCCGCGCTACAATCTCTATGACCGCGCCGAATTCGAGGCCTTGCGCGATGTGGTGCTGGAAGAGGAACTGGGGACCATCGTCTATTATAGCCTCGCCTCGGGCTTCCTGACCGGCAAATACCGCACGCCGGCAGACTTCGGCAAATCGCAGCGCGGCGGTGGCATGGAGCAATATCTCGATGCCAAGGGCAAGGCGATCCTGGCGGCGCTCGATGCCGTCGCCGAGGCGCATGAGGCGACACCGGCCGAGGTTTCCCTGGCCTGGCTCGTCGCGCAAAAGGGCGTCACCGCCCCCATCGCCTCGGCCACCTCGGTCGAGCAGGTCAATAGTCTCGCCAAGGGCGTCCGGCTCAAGCTCGACGAAGCCGAACTCAAGGCGCTGACTGACGCCGGGCACTGAGCCCGGGGCAGAACTGCTCCAGGCCAGATACTCCCGAGCGGGGGATCTGGCCTGCCAGTTGTCGAAGCTATGGAAGTGTTCAACCGGCCCTTGGGTAGATCAGTGGAGTTGCCAGGCTGTGGCTCCAGCTGCCGGCTCCTATGGACATGCACGAGCATGCCCGCCTGACACTATCAGGCGGCGGGGATTACATGTGGCTGGACGGCCAGGCAGCCATCGGCAGCCGCTGCTGTGTCAGAACAAAGAGCCTGCCACGGACTGGACCGCCATCGCTGCGGCGGACCAATGCTCACACCCAACCAGATCTCACGCCGGCGTCGCCGGCCTCACACCGTGGCAAAGGCCGAACAAGCTTTTGGGAACCACAGCTAGGCTGCGTCCGCGCCATTGCGAACAGCCTGCGAAACGGCAAAATGCGCCTTCTCGACTGTCTCGAACTGCTGGCCATCAATGGCAAAGGCGGGCAGCCTGACCGCCAGAAAACGGTAGCCATCGGCGTGCGGCACCACGACACCAAGAGGCTCTCCGCCAACTTCGATGACAACGGGCTTGTGGGCCTTGGCCCTGTCTAAATTGCTTTCCTGCATGGTAGATTCTCTACTTGCGCGTCGACACGACGAAACCGGATGCGCAGGATCTGCGCCATTCGGATCGGCAACGCTGGGGGTCTATCTAAGTTGTGAGACGAAAGAGTGACGGATCACATTCGTTTGCTGAGACAGAAACCTTGCCAGCGTTTTACGCTTTGCAGTTTGACGCGTACGAGGCCCGAACCGGCATGGATCGTGAAGGTATTTGATGGGGTCATCTTCATTCCTTTCCTGCGGGTTGGCGACGACGCAACATCGGCGTTTACCGATGCAACGGCCAGAACATAGGCGCGTTTGTTCGGCAATGCTAGCGGGCGGAACACCATGCCGAGCGAAAAATCAGAAAAAACCTGCTCGACTTTCGTCGGGTAACGCAAAGATGACACAGTTTGACAGGATTTCCACCCTGCCGCCCCACTGCAGCCAAAATGCTCAAATGCTTGTGCTGCGGTCAACAATCTGGTGATGTCGCACGCCTGATCAAGTCTCGCCATGCAAGAGCGGGGCCGAGGGGTATGCAAAAGTGTCTGAAGACGATCTGCCCGCCGAAAAGGGCAAGCGCGGCGTCAAGCCGTCTGGCAAGCCGACGCTCAAAACGATCGCGCAGATGACCGGCTTTGCCGTCACCACGATATCGCGTGCGCTCAACAACGCGCCCGAACTGTCGCAGGACACGCGCGATCGCGTGCAGAAGGTGGCCGCAGAGGTCGGCTATCTGCCCGACCGCGCCGCCCTGCGACTCAAGACGGGCCGCACCAATGTGATTGCCCTGGTTCTCGAACCGGACGAGCAGATCTATGGCTTTGGCAGCTCGATCGTTGGCGGGGTCAGCGAGGCGCTGCGCGGCACCGCCTATCACCTGGTGATCACGCCCCTGTTTCGCAATGTGGCGCCCATCGAGCCGGTCAAGCATATCGTGCGTAACCGCATGGCTGATGGCGTGATCTTTTCCAAGTCCGAGGCCTTCGACGAGCGGACGCGGTTTCTGATCGACAATGACTTCCCGTTCATCAGTCACGGGCGCAGCAATTGGCCGGAGGACCATCCCTGGGCCGATTTCAACAATGAAGCCTATGGCTATGGCGCCGTTCGGCGGCTGGTCGAAAAAGGCTGCCGCAAGGTTTCCATCGTGCTGCCCGAGAGCGCGCTGACCTATGCCGAGCACCTTAAAAGCGGTGTGGCGCGCGCTGCGGCCGAAGGCGGCATTGCCCACGAATTCGCCGCCGACGTGAACCTCGGCAGTCCGGCCGATGCCATTCGCAGCTATGTCATCAAGCGGTCAAGGCGTCCCGACGGCCCCGATGGCTGGGTCTGTGCGTCGGAGGTTTCAGCACTGGCAGTCATCAGCGGCATCAGCGAGGCCGGCCTGACGGTCGGGCAGGATGTGCATGTGGTGACCAAGCAGTCCTCACAGCTGTTTGCCCAGTTCCGGCCAGGCGCTGAAACGGTGTTCGAGGACTTTGCCGATGCCGGGCGACAGCTGGGCTCCCTGCTGCTGCGCCGCATCGGCGGGGGGACCGCGGGCCTGCAATATCTCGCC
>CAXBKI010000430.1:0-3267 GCA_963975955.1 uncultured Devosia sp. | reverse complement strand
TGATGCCTTCGCTGATCGCAATTTTGAGCCTGCAGGTGGTGGCCTTTGTCAGCCTTTACCTGCTCAGCCCCTATCCGGTCGCCATGGCAATCACGGTGCTCCTGTGGGGCGGCGTCAACTTTGCCTTTGGTTCGCCCGTGCAGTCACGCATCCTGACCTGGGCCGCCGACGCACCCAATCTGGCATCATCGCTCATTCCAAGCGGCTTCAATATCGGCATTGCCATCGGCGCCACGCTGGGCGCGGCCATGCTCGATGCGGGCTCCGGCTACCGCCAATTGCCGCTGATCGGAGCCGCCGCCCTGTTGCTTGCGGTTCTGGTTGCCGCCTATTCCTACTGGCTGGATTCGCGTTCCGAGGAGCAAACTTCGCTCACAACAGCATGATTTTATGAAAACCCGCAGGTAAAATAACTATTTGGTCACTTGGCCGTGTCTCTTTCGCTCGTGATTGCGCCAGCTCCTGAAAATATCGGTGCTGCCCAATGCATTGAGGAGATACGCAGTGATCGACAATGCCACATTGTTAGTTGCTATTGCCTTCTCTGGGGTGGCCCTCATGGTCGCGCTTCTGGTGAGCTGGCTCAACGCCCGCAATGACAATTACCTGATCAACTGGACCATTGGCATGGGCTTCGTGGTCGTTGCCCTGGCCGTGCTGGGTCTGCGCAACGGGCGATACGATATTCCCCTGCAGATGGCGGCCTTCTCCTCGCTATTGGTCGGGATGGCGTTGATCCATCTGGGTACCTACCGGTTCTCAACCGCGCACCAGCGCCGGGCACCCACATTCTGGCTCGGCCTGGCCTCTCTGGTCAGCATGAACTTTGTGTTTCTGCTTGGCTATTCCGGACCTGCGACGGTCTTGCTGAACGGGTGGTGCGCCGTGTTCATGGCGTCTTCGGGCCGGCACTACTGGCGGGCTCGCCAGGAAGCCCCGCTGCCCATGATCGCGTCGGTGATCCTGTTCGCGCTGACCAGCCTGTCATTCATTGCCTGTGCCGCGATGCTGCTGATCGAAGGAAGTCTGCGCCTTGAGGCCCCGCCCAACAATTGGGCCGAGCAGTTCAACTCCATAATGGCCATTGTCGGCCTGACAGGTCTGGGCGCCCTGGCCCTGACCCTGAACCAGGCGCGGATCACCCGCCGCCATCGCCAGGAGGCGCAGACCGATGCGCTCACGGGCCTGCTCAACCGCCGTGCTCTGTTCGAGCACTTCGAGTTCGGCAAAGTTGCGCCCGACACTGCCATTATCATGTTCGACATTGATCACTTCAAGCGGATCAACGACGAGCGCGGCCACGGTGCAGGCGATGCCGTCATCGCCCATTTCGGCATCATCATGCGGCGAAGCATGCGCCCGCAGGACAGCATTGCCCGCATCGGTGGCGAGGAATTCTGTGCGGTGCTGCCGGGCACGAGCCAGGATGAGGCGGGCGCGATTGCCGAACGCATCCGCGCCGAATTCGCCAGCCATCCGGCCCGCCTGATCTCGGAGACCTTCCCGGCCACGGTCAGCGCCGGGGTAGCGACCAGCACGGTCGAGGAGACCTTTTCGGTGCTGCTCAGCCGGGCAGACGCCGCGCTCTACAGGGCAAAGCGCGGCGGGCGCGATCGCGTAACGGTCGACAGGTCGCGATACGCCGCGTGATCAGCTCAGCGCAGCCCGAACCTTGCCGCTGGCCTTGCCGAAGTCGATTCGACCGGGATAGTCGGCCTTGAGCTGGGCAATCACCTTGCCCATGTCCTTGGCGCCCTCGGCCCCGGTCGTGGCAATGGCCGCCTGGATGGCGGCGTCGACCTCGGCTTCGCTCAATCCCTTGGGCAGGAACTCATTGAGGATGTCGATTTCTTCCTTTTCCACCGTCGCCAGATCGGCGCGGCCGGCCTGCGCATAGATGGCAAAGCTCTCTTCGCGCTGCTTGACCATTTTCTGCACGATGGCGAGGATTTCCTCATTGGTCGCCGGCCCGCGATTCTCCTGCCGGATGGCGATATCCTTGTCCTTGATCGCCGCCGTGATGGCACGCAGCGTCGCCGTGCGCCGCTGATCACGGGCCTTGAGGGCTGTCTTGAGACCTTCGCTGAACTCTTCGCGCATGCGGGTTCATCCTCTTGTTGTGCAATTTTCTGGCCCCATATAGGCACAATCAACCCGCGCCGCCACTTGCGCCGCTGCGATCAGGCTTCTAATAGGAGGCCTCAATCGACATCGTCGGATGCGCGGGTCAGGAAAAGTTCGATACTTTTCCGCTTTGGCTGCGCGAACACCTGAAACCAACTTTGGAGGCCCACCGTGACCGGCTGGCAGCAATCCCCCGCGACCGCAGTTCTGATCCTTGCAGACGGTACGCGCCTGGAAGGCCGCGGGATCGGGGCCGTGGGCCACGCCGCCGGCGAAGTGTGCTTCAACACCGCCATGACCGGCTACCAGGAGGTGCTGACCGACCCATCCTATGCCGGCCAGATTGTCACCTTCACCTTCCCCCATATCGGCAATGTCGGGGCCAATGACGAAGACATCGAGACGGTCAACATGGCCGCTCTTTCAGGCGTCCGCGGTGTGGTGCTCAAGGCTGACGTCACCAACCCGTCCAACTATCGCGCCGCCGAAAAGCTCGACGCCTGGCTCAAGAAGCGCAACATCATCGGCATCACCGGCATCGACACCCGCGCCCTGACCGCGCTGATCCGTGAACACGGCATGCCCAATGGCGTGATCGCCCATGCCGAAGACGGTCACTTCGACGAGCCGTCCATCATGGCCGAACTCAAGGCCTTTCCCGGTCTCGAGGGGCTTGATCTGGCCAAGGAAGTCACCACCGCCCAGACCTACAAGTGGGACCAGACCGGCTGGGTCTGGAACGAGGGCTACGGCACGCTCGACGATCCCCAGTTCCACGTCGTGGCCATCGACTACGGCGCAAAGCGCAATATCCTGCGTTGCCTGGCCGATCAGGGCGCCCGCGTCACCGTCGTCCCGGCGACGGCCACAGCTGAAGAAATCATGGCGCACAAGCCCGACGGTATTTTCCTGTCCAATGGTCCCGGGGACCCGGCCGCGACCGGCGTCTATGCCGTTCCCACCATCAAGACGCTGATGGAAACCGGCAAACCGGTGTTCGGCATTTGCCTGGGCCATCAGCTGCTTGGTCTGGCGCTGGGTGCCACCACGTCCAAGATGCATCAGGGCCATCACGGCGCCAATCATCCGGTAAAGGACCTGACGACCGGCAAGGTGGAAATCACCTCGATGAACCATGGCTTT
>CAXBKI010000429.1:0-3295 GCA_963975955.1 uncultured Devosia sp. | reverse complement strand
CAGGCCGTTCCAGAGATAGATGAGCGGGTTGCCGATCTGGCGGGCCCAGGCGCGCTGCACATGGCTGAACGCCAGGCCGTCGCCGATCCAGTAATGGAGGAAGGCCATATAGGCGAAGAGCCCAAGGGGGGCGACGAAGATGGCCAGGACGAGCCGGGGCTGGCCCAGCAGGCCAGCCAGCCAGCCCTTCCACGAACCGGTAGTGCGCCGCCAGTCCAGCAGCGCCTGCAGCCCGATCGAGAGGGACACGAAGACACCGACGATGCGGGTGGCCGAGAGCAGGGCGGTGAAGCCGGCGGCGGCGAGATAGTTGCCGCGACCCAGATAGCGGAAGGCAAGCGTGGTCAGCAGCACGAACATCACCTCGGTAAAGAAGGTGGTGAAATACATCGAGAGCGGGCCGCTCAGGATGAAGCAGGCATAGAGCGCGTAGGCGCGGATATTGCGGCCCAGCAGCGGCCAGGCGGCGACGACGGCGGCGTAGGCGGTGAGGATGGAAAGCAGGCTGGCCAGCACGATGGTGGGCAGCGGCACCAGCTTGCCGATCACGCCGACCAGCATGGGATAAAAGGGGAAGAATGCCCAATTGCCTGCGCTGACACGCCCGGGAACGGGAAAGCCGTCATAGCCGGTCTGGGCCATGGTAACATACCAGCCGCAATCCCAGCGGCACAGGGCGCCGAAATACCCGGTCCAGGCAGCGTCGGGCTGGGCGTAGCGGAAGGCCAGGAAGCGGATCAGCGTCCCGGTGAGTACGAAGAGCAGCGGCAGGAGCAGGACAAAAGAGCCGGGTCGGTCATCGCGTCGATCAATGCTGGCCTGATACACGGCGCCTCCGGAATTGGCTCAGTCCTGACCTGGCTCGGTACTGACTTGGCACAAACATTGGTCCACCACACCTGCGCGCAATGCAAGGCTGTCATGGCGCCTTTGCGCGCAACCAAATGCAACCGCCGTGCTTTGTATCGACTATCCACAATTGGACGCAGTCCATCCTTTGCAAGAGTTCTCTCCCATGTCGACCGGCCCGACCGCAACCCGCCTTGCCAACGCGCTTACCGAGAACTTCCGGCCGCCGCAGCTGGCCGTGATCGTGCCCAGCTATAACGAGCGCGACAATATCGAGCTGCTCTATGAAAAGGTGGCCCTGTCCCTGGGCGATACGCCCTGGGAAATGATCGTGGTGGACGATGACAGCCCCGATGGTACGGCCGACGTGGTCAATGAGCTCAGCCGGATCTACGGCAATATCCGCTGCCTGCGCCGCTTCGGCCGCCGGGGCCTGGCATCGGCCTGCATCGAGGGCATGGCGGTGACCGCGGCTCCCTATGTGGCGGTCATCGATGGCGATCTGCAGCATGACGAGGCCGTGCTGCCCACCATGCTGGAGAAGGCCATGGCCGGCGCCGATCTGGTGGTGGGGTCGCGCTTTGCCGATGGTGGGTCGGCCGGCGACGGGCTGAGCGAGGCCCGGCTGTCGGGCAGCAACCTGGCCAATCGGCTTGCCGGCATGATTGCGGGCCAGGCGGTCAGCGATCCGATGAGCGGGTTCTTCCTGATGCGCCGCGAGGCGGCGCTCAAGGCGGCGCCAAAGCTGAGCAGCGATGGTTTCAAGATCCTTATCGACATGATCGTGACCTCGGCCCGGATGGGCGCGCCGCTCAAGATCGCCGAAGTCGGCTATGTTTTCCGCCAGCGCCATGCCGGCGAGAGCAAGATGAGCCCGCTGGTGGTGATCCAGTATCTGGGCCTGTGGTTTTCCAAGCTCACCGGGGGCGCCCTGCCGCCGAGTTTCCTGCTGTTCGGGCTGGTGGGCGGCACGGGCGTGGTGGTGCACCTGCTGACGCTGGGCGCCTTCACGGCGCTGGGGCAGGGCTTCGTACTGTCGCAGATCGCCGCCACCTTGCTGGCGATGGCCTGGAACTTCATGCTCAACAACAATCTCACCTATGCCGATCGCAAGCTGCGCGGCACGCGGCTGATCACCGGCTTTTTGAGCTTTTGCGCCATCTGTGCCCTCGGGGGCATCGCCAATATCTCGGTGGCCAATGCGATCTATCAGTGGGATCACCAGACATTTGTCGCCGGCCTGTCGGGCGCGGTGATGAGTTCGGTGTTCAACTATGCCGTGACCCGGGCGTTCACCTGGAAGTAGCGGCCAGCCTGGCCCTGGCGAAAGAGCCCACGGAACGATGCGTGGGCTGCCTTCTTGCAGGTGAGCCGGCGGGCTGCGTCACGTCACGGGTGCGTCAGGCACTGCCGCAGGCTTGTGATCAGCTGATCTTGCCCAGCGCCGCGGCCATGGCTGCCTCGTCATAGCCCAGCGTCGCCAGAGCGGTGGCGACAATGCCGGCCCGGTCGAGCCCGGCATCGGCATACATGTCGGCCTGGCTGGCATGCTCGACAAAGCGATCAGGGATCATCAGCGGGCGGAAGCGCAGCTTGCCGTCGAGCAGGCCATTGGAAGCCAGGAAGGTGGCGACATGGCTGCCAAAGCCGCCGATGGAGCCTTCTTCGGCCGTGAGCAGCACATCATGGGTATCGGCCAGCCGCGCGATCATCTCCGTATCGAGCGGCTTCATGAAGCGGGCATCGGCAATGGTGGGATTAAGACCCAGGGCGGCGAGCCTGTCAGCCGCCGCCAGGACCTCGGCCAGGCGCGTGCCATAGCTGAGGATGGCGATGGTCGAGCCCTGGCGGACCATGCGCCCCTTGCCGATGGACAGAACCTGGCCACGGGCGGGCATGTCCACGCCCATGCCATCGCCCCGCGGATAGCGGAAGGCGATGGGGCCGCCGTCATATTGGGCGGCGGTTGCCACCATGTGGCGCAGTTCGGCCTCGTCGGCGGCTGCCATCTGCACGATGCCCGGAATGGCGCCCAGATAGGCCGAGTCGTAATTGCCGGCATGGGTGGGGCCGTCGGCGCCGACATAGCCGGCGCGGTCAATGGCGAAGCGCACGGGCAATTGCTGGATGGCCACGTCGTGCACGACCTGGTCATAGGCGCGTTGCAGGAATGTCGAATAGATGGCGCAGAACGGGCGCATGCCTTCGCTGGCCAGGCCCGCGGCAAAGGTAACGGCATGCTGTTCGGCAATGCCGACATCGAAAATGCGGCTGGGATGGATTTCGGCGAATTTGTCCAGGCCCGTGCCCGAGGGCATGGCGGCGGTGACGGCCACGATGCGCGGGTCGTCACTGGCTTCCTGGATCAGGGTGTCGGCAAACACGCTGGTATAGGAAGGCGCGTTGGACGGCGTCTTGGTCTGTGCGCCGGTAATGACGTTGAACT
>CAXBKI010000428.1:0-3310 GCA_963975955.1 uncultured Devosia sp. | reverse complement strand
CGCCGGCCTTGACGATCTGGTTGTCGGCGACGAGGACCTGGGCAACGCGGCCCGACACGTCGGCGCTGATCGACACCTTGGCCTGCTGCACATAGGCGTTGTCGGTTTCCTCGTAGCGCCCGCCGGTCAGCCAGAACCAGGCGCCGCCGGCCACCAGCAACAGCGGCACGCCGGCCATCAGAATGATGCGGCGCGCACCGTTCCTGCGGGGTGCTGCGGCCTGTGGGGCCGGCTCGGGCGCGCTGGCCGCTGTCGCAGCCGCGTCAGGAACCGGGCGCAGCTTGGTGTCCGAGGCTTTTTGGGCGGTGGTGGGTTCAGCGGCTCTGGCGTTCATTTCAGGAATCTTTCCCTGGTTGGGCAATGTCTTGTTCAATATCGGTGAGGTTGTCCCGGATGCGGGTCAGATAGCCCACCAGCGTCGTCAGATCGTCGGGCGTCAGGCCTGCCATGGCCTGCTGGAAGACCTCGAAACCCACGATCTGGGCTGCGCTGACCAGTTCGAGCCCCTCGGGCGTCAGCCGGGCCAGTTTGGCGCGGCTGTCATCGGGGTGCACGAAGCGCTCGATCAGGCCGCGCTTTTCCATCCGGTCCAGGATGCCGCTCAGGGTCATCGCGTCGATGTCGAGCTCGCTGGACAGCGCCACCTGGGTGACGCTGTCATGCTTGCGGATCGCCCCGAGCGTCTTCCACTGCGGCAGCGTCAGCCCATAGGCCTTCGCCTTGTCGCCGAAGCGACGGCGCAAGAGGCGCGTCGTATCGTGCAACAAGCTGCCGATCGCGCGCGCCTGGCCTGGCTCACTCTGCATGGACCTCAACTTCATATGTGTGCTTATTGTAGCCGCACATATAGTAAGTGTGCGTGGCATGTCAATTCGGGCCGCCAGCGACGCCGGTTCACGCCACAGCGCCCTTGGACAAAAGCCGGCACCGGTCCTGCCGCCCGGAGATCATACCACCCACTTAACCCCCTGTTTTCGCAACATGATTGCAATTTCCTCCGGTCCGCCTGTGGCGCTCCCACCATGCGCCGGCGGGGCCGACCATGCGTCCAGGGGATGGTTCACATGCGTGAATGGCACACCCAAACCGGGCTGCGGGCATGGCCGGGATGCCGCCCGGGCCAGCCGCACCAAGCGCGCTCATCAGCAAGCAACCGGGCAAAATTGACAGCAACGGCCAAGAGCCATGTAGTACTCATCTTGAAATTCAGGCATGGTTACTTCTCCAACGACATGCCGTCGCATTCTTGACCATCCCCGTGATCAGCAAGGTTGCAATGTCCATTGAACAGACCCAGCCCTGGACCAGGCAGCTGCAGTCTCTGGCCGCGCTGCCTTCGGTCCGGATGGCGGTGCTGGGCATTCTGTGCGGCGGCGTGGCGACCGCGGCGACATTCCCCTATCTGCCGATCCTGGCCATCGACGAGCTCGGGCTGAGCCCGACGCTGTTTTCGACCGTCATCTTTGTCGAGGGCCTGCTGGCCGTCGGGGTGGCCCTGACGGTGGGCTATTTCTCCGACCGGATGAGCAGCCGCAAGCCGCTCCTGGTGATCGGCACAATAGCGGGCGTGGTCGGCTATGTGTTGCTGCCGATCTTTCCCGCGCCGGCGACGGTCGTGGCCACCATGCTGATCTTTCTGCCGCTATCGGCAACCGTGATCGGCCAGAACTACGCCCTGCTCCGGGTTCAGCTGCTGGCGCTGCCGGCGCCGGACCGGGCGGTTCCCAATGCGATCGCGCGGTCCTGCATCGCCCTGGCCTGGATTGCGGTGCCGCCGATTACCGCGGTGCTATTGTGGAGCGGCCTGCCGCTGACGACGGTATTTCTTGGCGCAGCCGCCGTTTGCGCGCTCTATCTGGCGGTGCTGGCGCCGGCCCGGTTCGACGCCGCCGCTCCCGCGGACGGCAGCCCGCGCCCCCGGCACGGCTTTCCCCTGGCCCTGCTGCTCGGGCCGTCGCTGCTGGGCCGGCTGTTCGCGGTTGGCCTGCTCGATGCCGTGCTCAAGCTGCACGGCCTGTTTTTCGGCCTGATGCTGCTGAACGATCTGGGCGGCACGCTGGCCCATGTCGGGATTGCCCAGGGCGTCATGGCGGCGTTTGAAATCCCCTTTATGCTGTTCTGGGCGGCGGTGGCCCGCCGGACCGGCTTGCAGACCGTGCTCATGGCGGCGGCGGCGGTGGAAGTGATCTATATGGCGTTGCTCAGCCAGGTGGGCTCGGTGAGCGTGGTCTTCATGCTGCTGGCGATCCACTCGCTGGGAGCCTCGGCCATCATGAGCATCTCGATTTCCTATGTGCAGGACCTTTTGGCCGAGCACCCGGGCCTGGGCAGTTCGCTGATTTCGGTCACCGGGCTGATCGGCACCACCGTGGCCGCAGGAGCCTTTGCGGTGGCAGCGGCGCTCTGGAGCTATTCCGGCGCAGCCCTGCTGGCGGCAGGGCTTGCGATGCTGGGCGGGTGGGCGATCTGGCTGTGCCGCAAGGATAAGCCGCCGCCCACTCCCGAGGGGCCGGAAACCGCGGCACCCTGAGCCCAAGCGCCAGCCGCGCTGCGCCGGCTAGTCGCGCAGGTTCACAATGTGGGGGGAGCGCACCGAATGAGGCTCCAACGCGGCACCGGCGCGCCCCTGCGCCGAATGGCGATTGAGCTTGAAATCACGCCACTTGGCGCCTGCGCTGAGGTGGACGATATAGATCGGCGCATAGGGATAATTGGGTTCGATCAGCAGGCCAGTGGCGCTGAGCGCCGGATAGCAAAGATGGATCAGCCAGTTGAAGGTCGCGGGCAATACATTGAATGGGTAGTCCCTGCTCCTGACAAGTCCATTGAAGGACAACAGCTCGAGCATGAAATCAGCCTTTGCGTGCTGCTTGCTGTGCAGGTCGGGCGCGGCCGCGATGGCCTTGAGATAGAAGTCGCGCCAGCCGTCCCAGACCGGGGACTGGCTCCACATGCACAATACCCCGGTGTTCAACAGCGGGCAGTTCCTCAGGTGGTGGCCGAGATCGGCGCTGAAATGGCGCGCCAGCCAGGCCTCGAACAGATCACTCAGATATGACTCGATATTGCCGCTGCCAAAGGCAGGCGATCCGTAGGGATCGTGGCGCCAGAAGCCGAGATAGTTGCGGTCCGCTTCCGCGCAGCAGGCAAATTCAACGCCGCGCACGGCCTCAACGCATCGGGCAATGGCATCGCCCGTTTGTATCCAGCAGTCGGAATCGATCCACAGCAGAATATCAAACCCGGGCACCAGGCGCGGCAGGAACGGCCTGATATAGACCGACAGCAATTCGAGCGGCAGGGCGGCCAC
>CAXBKI010000427.1:0-3325 GCA_963975955.1 uncultured Devosia sp. | reverse complement strand
TCGCGACGACTGGGCACGGCTCTTGATGTCTTTCTTGCCACCGCACCGACCTCCGCTGACGGGCGATATAAGGACACGGTCGCGGCTGACGTGTTGTTCGCCGTGCAGTTTCTGCAGGCGACCGGGACATCTGCCACCGTGGGCCAGTTGGCGGCGCGGGGAGCCAATGCGGAGCGGGATTCTGCCTATCGGCGCTATCTCGACCTGTCGCGCGATGTCGAGCAACTACTGGCACGGCTCAGCGCGGAAGGTGCGCCGAACGATCTTGACCGACAAATCGCGGTACTGCGCGAGCAGCAACAGAGTGCGGCCGAGGAGATTGCCGTCCAAGATCCCGACTTTTTCCGCTTCGGGCGCCTGCAATTTGCTGATGCGGCCACAATTGTCGGCGCCCTGAAGCAAAAGGAGGCGATCAGCACCGCTTACGCCAGCCCCTATGGTCTGGTGCGCATCTGGCTGGACGGGGATGGGCTGCTCGCCGACCGGACGGACATTGCGCCCGAAGTGCTCAGCGACACGGTTGCAACGTTCCGTCAGAGCATTGTCGGGGACGGCTTTTCGGTGGTCCGGGCGGATCTGGCACACGACCTGTTCGAAACACTGTTTGGAGGCCGGAAGGCGCGCTTCGACCAGCTCGATCACCTGGTCTTCGTGCCAAGTGGTGCGCTTGACGGCTTGCCGTTGCCGGCATTGATGACGTCGGCGGTGCCCAAGTCCGGGCTTGCCGGTGACGATCTGCTGTCGGCCGACCTGCCATGGCTAATCCGTCAGGCCGACCTGGCGGTGCTGCCGTCGATATCGGCAGTATTGGTTCTGCGCTCGGATGTGCCGCCGTCGTCGGCGCCATACCCGTTCCTTGGCATCGGCAATCCAAGCTATCGCATTGTCGATCCGGTGCTTGGACCGCTGGCCTCCTTGCGCGAAACCGAGGCGGAAGTGCGCTTTATGGGGGCATTGCTGCGCGCCGACAGTGCTCGCGACCTGCTCGTTGGCGATGCAGCGACCAAGGAAAACCTGCTGAACCTGCCGCTGGACCAGTATCGCCTCATTGCCTTTGCCACGCATGGATTCCTGGCGCAGGGGCTGACAGGGGCCCAGGAGCCCGGGCTGGCGCTTTCGGGTGTCACGCTGGAAGAGACGCTGCTCACCAGTTCGGATATCGCCGCCATGAGTCTGAATGCTGACCTGGTAATCCTTTCAGCGTGCAGTACCGCCGGATCGGATGGCACGCCGGGCGCCGAAGGCCTGTCCGGTCTGGCATCTGCGTTTTTCTATGCCGGCAGCCGGGGACTTATGGTGACGCACTGGGACATTCCGTCAGGTCCGGCACTGGAGGTGACGACGGGCATGATATCGGCCCATGAGGCCGACCCGTCGACCGGCTGGCCATCCGCCCTGCGCCAATCCGTGCTGTCGATGCTCGACAAGCCCAAGACGCCGTTGCATGCCCATCCGGTATCCTGGGCCGGGCATTTTCTGGTTACGGCCCAATAGCAAGCCCCGCCGCCCAAGGAGCGGTCTGCCAGGCGACCCGTCAGGAGGTTCGTGCCGGGTCGGCATACATCTCGCTTATGGCGCTTTCGACCTTGTCGGCGGTTTCCCTGAGCGGCAGGAAAATCTTGTCGTGGACATCCGAGCCGCGGACCGAATTCCAGAAATAGCCGATGCCCATGCTGGCCAGAACCCTGCCATCATAGCGGATCGGGACGGCAATGGTCTGGTTGTTGTTGTTGGGCCCGTAGCGTTCACGCAGCGCGTAGCCCTGGCTGCGGACGGTCCTGAGCAGGCCATCGATATAGAGGCGCTTGAATTCGCGCTCTTCGTGATCGGCGATCTGGCTGAGCGCGGGTTCGACCAGGGCTTCCCGCTCATGATCGGGGCAATAGGCCAGATAGGCGCGGCCCATGGCGCTGCTGACCATATCAAGGCGCATGTTCAGACTGGTGAGGGGCAGCGCCCAGGGACTGCTGCTGGCCGTGGTGAACTGCAGGCGCATGTGGTTGGCCTCGAGGATGGAAATGCCGACCGCCCACTTGACCCGCTGCGTCAGGGCCAGGGCGTGGGCGTGGGCCGCCTCGATCACGAGGGGAACGCCAAAGAAGCCGCTGCTCAGATTCTGCACATCGGAAGTAACCCGATAGCCCCCGAATGTGTGGTCCTTGGCGATGTAGCCGGCATACATCAGCGTTTCGAGCATGCGCACGATGGTTGGCTTGGCGATGCCGGTTACCGCGTGCAGATCGCTGACCGAGGCGATGCGCAGGGAACTGACGAAGCGCAGGATTGCCAGGGCCTTGGTGACGGCCTCAACCGGGCGATACAAACTGGAATGCTCAGCCTGCCAAGCCGCCCCGACCTTTTCGGTCGGCGCGGCTGCAGGGTTTGTCGTCACCGCCGCGGGCTCGGGCGGTGACGGGATGTGGCTAACCTTGTCGGTCGGTTGCATTGGTATCCGGCATCCTATTTGGAGGGATAGGCCTTTGCTTGCTCAGCGATGGCGGCCTGGTCGAAATCGTTGATCTGGCCGATCAGTTCGTTGGTGGTGAACTCGTCGGCAGTCACCAGGCGGCTGGTCATGCCCCAATCGGCCATCAGCGCCAGATAGCGGTTGAAGTCGTCTTCGTTGATTTCGCCCCAGCCGCTGGCGCCCGTCACGGCCGGATCCCAGACCTTGAGGCGGCGTTCCAGGATCTCAAGATCGAGCGCCTTGACTTCGGCAAGGTCGCGACCGGTGGGCACCAGCTGAGGATAGGTCTCATAGAGGATGTCGAGCGCAGCGGAGGGATTGGCGGCAATGAATGCGGAGGCCTTGGAGTACATGCGGCCCAGCGCAACCGCCTCGGGCTTGTGGTCGGCAAAGTAGCTGGCGGTGGAGACGAAGCCACCCTGCGGCGCGCCGATCAGGGCCGGCGCGTCCAGCATGCGGATGCCGCCGATGAGCGAGCCGATGGCGATGTGAGCGGTCTCGAACAGGCTGATGGCATCGACTTCATGGTTCTGCAGGGCCAGTGCGGCGCGCTGGGTTTCCCCGACATTGACAATGGTCACATCGGCGTCGGGGTTCATGCCTTCGGATTTGACCAGGCCCCGGGCGACCGAATAGCCGACTGCCGTGAGCGAGAGCACGCCGAACGACGTCCTCATCGTCACAGGCATGTCCGGAGCCGGGCGCTCCACAGTCGCGAATGCTCTGGAAGATCTCGGCTGGTACGTCGTCGACAACCTGCCGCCGCAGATGCTGCGCCCGCTCCTCGACCTCGCCATGCACCCGGGCAGCGCGCTGCCCTCCATCGCCGCCGTCGTCGACGTGCGCGGAGGGAAGCTC
>CAXBKI010000426.1:0-3329 GCA_963975955.1 uncultured Devosia sp. | reverse complement strand
AGGCGATCAGCGCCTTTGGCGTGGCCTTGCTGATCGATTGCCACTCCATGCCGCGCATTTCGCGCACCAGTGACAAGGCTGCCCCCGATATCGTGCTGGGTGACCGCTATGGCACCACCTGCGCCCCCGGCCTGGTCGATCTGGCCGAGACGGTGTTTACCAGCGCCGGCCTGCGCGTCGCCCGCAACCGCCCCTATGCCGGCGGCTTTGCCACCCGCACCTATGGCCGGCCGCAACATGGCGTGCATGCGCTGCAGATCGAAATCAGCCGCCACCTCTACATGAACGAGGTGACCCTGACCAAGAACGAGAATTTCGTGGCGGTCCGCAATATCGTCGAGCGGCTGATCTTTGCCCTGATCGGCCTGGATCTGGTGTCGCTGGTGGGCAATCACACCCTGCCCGAAAGTGCCGCTGCCGAGTAGTCAAGGCCGCCCTTATTCAATAGACCAGCTGGCGAGCCAGTCCATCCACGCGGTCGTGGGGAGGCGTTGGCCCCAAGCATGACGGCCCATAGCCCTGGATCCCATGACCCTAGGCCTTGCCAAAGTCCAAGCCACCCTGCTGGCCGCTGCCGATGCCGCTGCCGCCGTCAGCCTGCCGCTGTTTCGCACCAATCTGGGCGTCGACAACAAGCTCGATGCCGGCTTTGATCCGGTCACCGAGGCCGATCGCAATGCCGAGACGGCGATCCGCGCCGTCATCGCCCAGGCCTTTCCCGACCATGCCGTGGTCGGGGAGGAATGGGGCAGCTCGGGCCAGAGTGACTATAGCTGGATCATCGACCCCATCGATGGCACCCGCGCCTTCATCACCGGCGTGCCGGTCTGGGGCACGCTGATCGGCTTTGCCCACAAGGGCACTGCCATTGCCGGCATCATGAGCCAGCCCTTTATCGGCGAAACCTTTCTCGCCACGCCCGGGGGCGCCAGCTACCGGCGCAATGGCGTCACCGAGCCCCTGCGCAGCAGCGGCCAGACCGAACTGGCGCCTGCCCGGGTGTTCACCACCACCCCGGCCCTGTTCCGCACGCCCGAACTACTGGCCAAGTGGCAGGCCCTCGAAGCCGCCACCCAGCTGCAGCGCTTTGGCCTGGATTGCTATGGCTATGCGCTGCTGGCCGCCGGCCACGCCGATATCGTCATCGAACCGTTTCTGAACAGCTATGATATTGCCGCGCTCGTCCCCATCATTCGCCAGGCTGGCGGCGCCATCGCCTGCTGGGATGGCAGCGAGCCCACCGGCGGCGGCAATGTCGTCGCCGCGGCAAGCCCTGAACTGCTTGTCCGGGCGCTCGAACTGGTCAACGCCAACTGAGCCAGGCCAGCCGCACCGGGGGCAGTGGGCGCATAGGCTACCTGCCCGGCGCGGACATGGCCGGCGCTAGGGGCTCTGTTCGGTAATGAAGGCGTCGAACGCGGCGAACACCTGGCCACGAATCGCGTCGCTTTCCATGAACAGTTCGTGCCGCGCCGCCGCGATCACCAGGTGCCGGCCGGTGCGCAGGCGCAGCCCCAAT
Source organism: uncultured Devosia sp. (assembly GCA_963975955.1). Classification (GTDB taxonomy): domain Bacteria; phylum Pseudomonadota; class Alphaproteobacteria; order Rhizobiales; family Devosiaceae; genus Devosia. The sequence continues at coordinate 1,810 of CAXBKI010000426.1, read as the reverse complement.
TGCTCGGTCGCGCTGGTCGACACCACCCGGTCGCGCGCCGCGCCCAGCATCAGCAGCGGAATATTGATGCGCTCGGGAAAGTCGTCGCGTCCGGCCTCCGCCATGGCCGCCATCGCCGCGGCCACCCACCGCACCGTCGGCGCGCCGATCTCGAGCGCCGGTTCGGCCTTGATCACATCGACCATGCGCAGATAGCGGATCATGTCCCCGGTCAGCGGATTATTGGCAAAACTGGCCTCCGAGACCGACCTGTCGCTCTTGCGGGCCACCGGCATCTGCCCCAGTCCGAAGAAACTGAGCACCTCGGCCACCCGCGCCATGCCCGCCATGCTCAGCGGCTGGCGGTCCAGCGCCAGCATCGGCGAGGACAGGAACACCCGGTCGAACATCAGCCGGTCTCTGATTCCGGCAAAGATCGCCGCGAGCCCGCCCATCGAATGGCCCACCAGGTAGAAGGGCGGCGGGCAGTCGGGCAGCAGGATGTCGCCGTGAAAGCTCTTGAGGTCGGTCCAGTAGTCCTCGAACCGGTCGACATAGCCCAGCCGGGGATTGCCGATCAGCCGGTCCGAGCCGCCCTGCCCGCGCCAGTCGAACGTCGCCACGGCAAAGCCGCGCTGCCGGAAATCGGCAATGGTCTCGAAATATTTCTCGATGAATTCGCCCCGCCCCTGCGCCAGGCAGATCGTACCGCGCTGCTTGCCGGCCGATTTCGGCCAGATGCCATAGCGCAGCCGCACCTTGTCGGCGGTCCTGAAATACCCCACCCGCGCCCCCTCGGGCACCGGGTTGGTAGCGATATTGACCAGGCTGGGGCCATCGGGATCGACGCTATTCATGGGCTCTTCCAAACAGGGCGGCCGATCCCTTAGAGCAAACCGCAGGCAAAAAGAAAACCAGCATCCCGGGGGACACTGGTTTCCTTTCACGATAGCCCGTGCGGGGGGCGGATGACGGGCCATTCATGCAATGCTGAAGTTGCCCTCAGCACCTGTCCGCTTGTAACCGCCTCTGCCTGAACGTCATCGCACCGGTCCATTCATTTTGCGTTCATGCCGGGCTTCGGTTCCACCGCACTTTTGGGGTCTTGAACCGGCAAGATTGCCCCCCATATTTGTTTCGTTCGCCGGGTTATCCGGGAACCCCGACCTCGAAATCATCGGCTTGCCTAATGTTGGGAGCCGCGATGAGACGACCCCGAGACCACCGGGAAACCACGTTGCTTTACGGAGAATGTGACTATGCAGACCATCGATTTTTCCCCCTTCTATCGCTCCACCGTCGGCTTTGACCGCGTCTTCAACCGGCTCGACAATCTGGTCGGCCAGGAAGCCAAGACCTACCCCCCTTACAATATCGAGCGCACCGGCGAGGACGCCTACCGTATCTCGATCGCCGTGGCCGGTTTCTCCAATGGCGACATCGCCATCGAGACCAAGGAAAACAACCTGGTTGTAAAGGGTGCCAAGTCGGCTGAGAGCGCCGAGCAGGCCCGCGAGTTCCTCCACCGCGGCATTGCCGAGCGCGCCTTCGAGCTCCGCTTCCAGCTGGCCGACTATGTCGAGGTCCACGGCGCCACGCTCGAAAATGGCCTGCTGCATCTTGAACTGAAGCGCGAGCTGCCCGAGAGCAAGAAGCCACGCTCCATCCAGATCAATGCCGGCACGCAGTCCAGCCTCGAGGACAAGTCGGTCAACTAGCCGCCGGCGCTTGCGCAATATCGCTCCGGTGGAGCGATATTAGGCGGCTAGGCCATGAGAGCTGCGCTCGAATGGCCCGGATTGGCAACGAGCACGATCCATATGCACCCTCG
>CAXBKI010000425.1:0-3333 GCA_963975955.1 uncultured Devosia sp. | reverse complement strand
AAAAACGGTCGCCCTGACGGTCAACTTGTCGTGGTCTCGGCAGATTTGACCCGCTTTGTCTCCGCTGGCCGCATTGCGCCCAGCCTGCAGGCCGCGCTGGATGACTGGACCGCGCTGGCCCCGCCGCTGTCGGCGCTGGCCGCCCAGCTGGACGCTGGCGCCATCGCTAGCCAGCCATTTGATTCGAGCCAGGCTTTGGCGCCGCTGCCCCGCGCCTACCAGTGGATTGATGGCTCGGGCTATCTGAACCACCTCGAGCGTGTCCGGACCCTCAAGGGCAGCAAGGATGAGGAACTGCAATCGGTCCGGCCGCTGCTCTACCAGGGTGGCTCCGATTCGCTTTCGGCACCCAATGACCCCATCCTGGCCACCGATCCGGATCTGGCCATCGATTTCGAGGCCGAAGTGGCGGTGATTATCGGCCCGGTGCCCATCGGCGCGACGCGCGAGCAGGCCGCCGCCGCGATTCGCCTGGTCACCATCTGCAACGACGTTTCGCTGCGCCGCCTGGTGCTCGATGATCTGCAGAACGGGTTCGGCTTCTTCCATGCCAAGCCATCCACCGCCTTTGCTCCCATCGTGGTGACGCCCGATGGCCTCGACGGCGCCTGGCGCGACAACCGCCTGCATCTGCCGGTCCGCGTCGAGGTCAATGGCACCCTGTACGGCCAGCCCAATGCCGGCACCGACATGCATTTCGATTTTGCCGATCTGATCGTCGAGGCTGCCCGCACCCGCAATCTGGCGGCCGGCACCATCATTGGGGGCGGCACCGTCTCCAACCGCCACGATGACAGCCTGCCCATCAAGCGGGACGGCATCGGCTTTGCCTGCATCGCCGAGGCGCGCACCGTCGAAAAGCTCAAATATGGCCGGGCGCGCACACCTTTTCTCAAGCCCGGCGACACCGTGCGCATCGGCGCCATGGCCGAGGGGCGCTCGGTATTTGGCGACATCGCGCAGACGGTGGCGCTGGTCTAGCGGCGTGCGACTCAGATAACATTCCCGTGTGCGCATTGGGACTGTCACAAGCCCATGTAATCCTTGGCACAGTTACATCACTGTGGAAGCCAGCCATGACGTTCAACAAGATCGCCGCACTAGCCTTCGCTGGCGTAATGACACTAGGCGTTGTCGCCACTGTCGCGCAGGACACGTTTGTCGCGCCGACCACGCCAGAGGCGGCGGTCGCTGCCCGTGAGGCGTTGATGAAGAGCAACGGCGCCACCCTCAAGGCTGCTGGCGCGCTGACCGGTCCGGAAGCTGCCGCAGCCATGCAGACCCTGCTCGACAATTTCACCCATATGCCCGCCACCTTCACCGAAGGCTCCATTGTCGGTGACAGCGAGGCCTTGCCCGCCATCTGGCAGAACTGGGAAGCCTTCAACGCCATCATCGAAACCGGCAAGACAGCCGCCGCAGACGGCATGGCAGCCGCCGAAACCGGCGACATGACCGCCTATGGCGTCGCCCTCAAGACCATCGGCGGCACCTGCGGCACCTGCCATCAGCAGTTTCGGGCCAAATAGTTTCCTATCGCCTCCAAAGCGATTTGGCGGCCCTTCGGGGTCGCCTTTTTTTCTTTCCGCTTGATTTCCACGCGGCGCGCGGCCAATCTCCGGCCATGAAGTCGCAGATCATTCTGATTAACCGCTGCATTATTACCTGCTAACCACTCGTTGGCGGCGCGGTCTTCTTCATCCTGATTTTCTGATACCTGAAGAGCCGTCTGCCAGCGCACTTTCGCATGGCCAGGGACGGACCATATGACCACGCCGCAGCTCAAGCTCTACAATACGCTGACCCGTCAGAAGGAAGACTTCCTTCCCATCGATCCGGACAATGTGCGGCTCTATGTCTGCGGCCCCACGGTGTATGATTTCGCCCATATCGGCAATGCGCGCCCGGTCATCGTCTTTGACGTGCTGTTCCGGCTGCTGCGCCACGTCTATGGCGCCGATCATGTAACCTATGTGCGCAACATCACCGACGTGGACGACAAGATCAACGCCCGCGCCCTGCGCGATTTTCCCGACCTGCCGCTCAACCAGGCCATCCGCAAGGTCACCGAGAAGACCGAAACCCAGTTCATCGCTGACGCCCGGGCGCTCGGCTGCCTCGATCCCACTGTCCAGCCGCGCGCCACCGACAATATCGACCAGATGCAGGCGTTGATCGGCGCGCTGATCCAGCGCGGCCATGCCTACGCGACCAATGGCGAAGTGCTGTTCGACGTCAAATCCATGCCCGATTACGGCCAGCTGTCCGGCCGCAATCTGGAGGACAACCTGGCCGGTGCCCGCATCGCCGTCGATGCCCACAAGCACAACCCGGCCGATTTCGTGCTGTGGAAGCAGTCCGCCGACAACGAACCCGGCTGGGACAGCCCCTGGGGTCGCGGCCGCCCCGGCTGGCACATCGAGTGCTCGGCCATGAGCGAGCGCTATCTGGGCACCACGTTCGATATTCACGGCGGCGGGCTCGACCTGATCTTCCCGCACCATGAAAACGAAATCGCCCAGTCCCGCTGCGCCCACGGCACCCACGCCATGGCCAATGTCTGGATGCACAACGGCTTCCTTCAGGTCGAAGGCCAGAAGATGAGCAAGAGCCTGGGCAATTTCATCACCATCAGCCAGCTGCTCGAAACTACCGATTTCGGCGGCCGCCGATGGCCCAGCGAAGTGCTGCGCCTGGCCATGCTGATGACGCATTATCGCCAGCCGATCGACTTCACCGTTGCCCGGCTTCAGGAAGCTGAAGCGATCCTGGATCGCTGGTACCGTGCAGCAGGAGATGAACCCGCCTCACAGCCGTACAAGCCAGTTGTGGAACAGCTTTCCGATGACCTGAACATAGGCAATGTCAGTGCCACATTGGGGGCTTTGAGTGGATTGACTGCCGAAAACGGCTTGACCGCAACAGGCTACGAAACCGGATCTTTCTCCGCGCGAAGTGTGTTCCGTGCCAGTGCGAATTTGCTTGGGCTTTTGCATCGCACCAACGCTGAGTGGCAATATCACAAGCTCGAACTATTGGCTGGCAATTCGGGCGTTACAACGCGGCGGCATACGTCGGAGCTCATCATGGACCCTCCGACGGTCAGCTCAAATCACCGTTCGGAAAGCATCGACGACGCCATCGCCGAGCGGCTCGCCGCCCTCAACGCCAAAGACTTCGCCAAGGCCGACGCCATCCGCGCCGATCTGGCCGAACAGGGCATCACCCTGATGGACTCCAAGGACGAAACCGGCGCCCGCCAGACCAGATGGGAGATCAAGCGGTGAGGCCGCAGGCCCCCTCATCCGTCGCTGCGCGCCACCTTCTCCCACA
>CAXBKI010000424.1:0-3351 GCA_963975955.1 uncultured Devosia sp. | reverse complement strand
ACCGACGGCGCCGACCGTCTGGGCGCCTATCCGCACCAGATGAGTGGTGGCCAATGCCAGCGCGTCATGATCGCCATGGCCATATCGTGCAATCCCAAGCTGCTGATCGCCGACGAGCCGACAACGGCGCTGGACGTGACCATCCAGAAGCAGATCCTGGACCTGCTGGTCGGCTTGCAGGCCGAGCATGGCATGGGGCTGATCATGATTACCCACGACATGGGCGTCGTCGCCGAAACCGCCGACCGCGTCATCGTGCAGTACAAGGGCCAGAAGATGGAAGAGGCCGACGTGCTGTCCCTGTTCGAGCACCCGCAATCGAACTACACGCAGGCATTGCTGTCGGCCCTGCCGGAAAATGCCGTTGGCGACCGCCTCCCCACCGTATCCGACTTTATCTTCGAACCGGCGCCGGGAGTACGCTGATGGCCACCCCCGTCCTTGAAGTACGCAATCTCAAGCGCGACTACACCTCGTCTGGCGGTTTCCTGCGCCCGGCCAAGGTCGTTCATGCCGTCAAGGGCGTGAACTTCACCCTTGAAAAGGGCAAGACGCTGGCCGTGGTGGGCGAAAGCGGCTGTGGCAAGTCCACGCTGGCGCGCATGATCACGCTGATCGATCCGGCCACCTCGGGCGAAATCCTGATCGATGGCGTTGCGGTTGATGCCCGGCACGTGACCGGCGAAATGCGCCAGAAGGTGCAGATCGTCTTCCAGAACCCCTATGGCTCGCTTAATCCGCGCCAGAAGATCGGCGATGTGCTGGCCGAGCCCCTGCTGCTGAATACCAAGATGTCGAGCGCCGAGCGCCGCGACAAGGCCATGGCCATGCTCACCAAGGTCGGCCTGGGTCCCGAGCACTTCAACCGCTATCCGCACATGTTCTCGGGTGGCCAGCGGCAGCGCATCGCCATCGCGCGGGCGCTCATGCTCAACCCGCGCTTTCTGGTGCTCGATGAACCGGTCTCGGCGCTCGATCTGTCGGTGCAGGCGCAGATCCTCAATCTGCTCAAGGACCTGCAGGACGAGTTCGGGCTGACCTATGTCTTCATCAGCCACGATCTGAGTGTTGTCCGTTACATCGCCGACGAGGTGATGGTGATGTATTTCGGCGATGTGGTGGAGCATGGCAGTCGCCAGAAGGTGTTCGACACCCCCCAGCACAGCTACACGCAGAGCCTGTTTGCCGCGACGCCAAAATCGGATGTGGAGAGCATTCGCCGCCGGGTTGCCGCCAAGTCGGCCCTGGCGGGCTGAAATCGGCATGATCGCATGGAGCCGGGCACGGCTTCATGCGTTCCGTTTTCATGACCGATGACAGCCAGCACCAACGCACGCTCCAACCCAACCGGGGGCGCGATGCCTTCACGCCGGGTGCCATTCCCTGGCGCGGCTGGAAGGATATCGCCTATCGCCTGTTCGTTGGCTTTAACGACAACCGGGTGCTGCTGACCGCGGCAGGCGTTACCTTCTTCCTTCTTCTGGCGCTGGCGCCATCGCTGAGCCTGTTCGTCACGCTCTATAGCCTGCTCAACAATCCGGGCAGCGTGGTGCAGCAGCTGAGCCTGCTCGACGGGATCATCCCCCAAAGCGGGCTCGATATCGTCCGCGACCAGCTGGTGCGGCTGACCAGCCAGGACGAACGCTCGCTGGGGATTACCCTGATCGTGTCGCTGGCGGTGGCGCTGTGGGGCGCCGGAGCAGGCATAAAGGCGCTGTTTGAGGCCATGAATGTGGTCTATGGCGAACAGGAGAAGCGCAATTTCTTCAAGGTCAACCTGCTTGCCCTGGTATTTCTGCTGGGCGGGCTGGTGCTCACCATCGTGATGCTCAGCGTGGTGCTGGTCCTGCCGGTCGGGCTCAGCCTCCTATCGCTGTCGCGCTATGATGGCCTGGTCCAGTTGGGGGCCTATGCGGTGATGCTGTTGTTCCTGCTCCTGGCCGTATCGGCGCTCTACCGCTGGGGACCGAGCCGGGAAGAAGCAAGTTGGCGCTGGGTAACCCCGGGCAGTCTGTTTGCCGCCCTCGGCATCATGGCCGCTTCGGCGCTGTTTTCCTGGTACGCCGCCAATTTCTCGAACTACAGCGCCACCTACGGGTCGCTGGGCGCCATCGTGGCCATGCTGACCTGGATCTGGCTGTCGGTCACCATTGTCATTCTGGGGGGCTCGCTCAATTCCGAGATCGAGCACCAGACGGCCGAGGATTCCACAACCGGTGCTGCCCGGCCCATTGGTGAGCGCGGGGCCTTTGTGGCCGACACCGTGGGTGAGCGCTGGCCGGTGCCGGTTGAGGAGCGCCCATCGGACGGCTGAAGGCGGCTAGACCGCGAGGCGCCGGCCCTCGCGTGACGAGCGCATGAGGGCGTCGATCAGCCGGTGCACCCGCAATGCCGTGTGACCGGTCGATACCGGCGCCCGGTCGGTGCGTACTGCATCGGCGAAGTCGGCGATCTGGGCCGCGTGCCAATCGAACGGAAACGCCATCGGATCCGCCCCGCCACCGCCCTGGCTGGTTTCTCCCTCGGTAATCGTCTCGCCCGCCATGGTGCGCACGGTCAGATTGCCGGCCGTGAGCGTGGCCGAAGCCGTCGCGAAATTGAGCGTCAGGCTCTCCGGCCCGCCGGGGTAATTGGCGGTGGTCGCCATCATCGCGCCGACCGCACCATTGGCAAATTCGAGCCCGGCGGACACGAAGTCCTCGGTCTCCATCTGATGCAGCCGCGTCGTTGCCGCCATGGCCGTGACGGCCTGGACCGGGCCGCAGAGGCTCAGCATCAGGTCCAGCGAGTGGATGGCCTGGGTGATGAGCACGCCGCCACCATCCTGGGCCAACGTGCCGCGCCCGGGCTGGTCATAATAGCCCTGCTGCGGGCGCCACCACGGCACCACCAGATGCACGGCCTCAAGCCGGCCAAAACGGTTCTCGGCAATGGCGTCGGCCAGAAACCGCGACGCACGGCGAAACCGGTGCTGGAAGATCACGCCGAGTTTGACATTGGCGGCGTCGCAGCTGGCAACGATACGCTCGGCGGCGGCCAGGTCGCGTTCGACGGGCTTTTCGAGCAGCACGTGTTTGCCTGCCCGGGCGGCTGCAGCCACGATGTCCTGGCGGGCATTGGGTGGCGTCAGCACCAGGACGGCATCGAGCCGCGGATCAGCCAGCAGGCTTTCATAGCTCTGGGCGGCGGCAAAGCCATAGGTGGCGCAGAAGCTGTCGAGTTCAGCCCGGTTCCGGCGATAGACGCCCAGCACGTTGATGGTCTGGGCAAGTGACTGCAATGCCAGCGCGTGCGGCTTTGCGCCCATGCCCGCGCCAATCACCCCGATCGCGAAACGTCCCTGTTCATCGC
>CAXBKI010000423.1:0-3371 GCA_963975955.1 uncultured Devosia sp. | reverse complement strand
CGGCCAGCTGCGCCATTGCGAGCCATAAACCGGTCCGAGATCGCCATTTTCATCGGCCCATTCGTCCCAGATCCTGACCCCGCGCTCCTGCAGCCAGCGCACATTGGTCTCGCCGCGAATGAACCACAGCAGTTCATAGATGATCGACTTCAGGTGCAGCTTCTTGGTGGTCAGCAGGGGAAACCCCTGCGCCAGGTCAAAGCGCATCTGATAGCCGAACAGGCTGCGCGTGCCGGTGCCGGTACGATCGGACTTGTCGGCACCGTTTTCGAGGATATTGGCGAGAAGCTTGAGATAGGGCTGCATGGCCTACATCTAGTTCGATTCGCGCGGCGGCGCTTCTGCAAGATGGTTTTCCACCAGCCGCGTCAGCAGGGCGATCTGCGCCTGCTGCTGGGCGATCAGCTGCTTGAGGTCATCATTGCGCATCTGGTCGATCTTGTCATGCAGCGCCATGATCTCGATTTCTGCCTTGAGATTGCACTCATAGTCGTGGCTGGTGACCAGGCGATCCTTGGCGGCCTGCCGGTTCTGGCTCATCATGATCACCGGCGCCTGCACCGCCGCCAGCATCGACAGCACCAGGTTGAGAAAGATGAACGGATAGGGGTCCGGCGCCTCGCCGCGCAGCAGCAGGTTCGAGGCCACCCAGGCGGCGAGCAGGACGGCGAAGATGATCAGAAAAGTCCACGAACCGCCGAAGGATGCGACCCCATCGGCCAGCCGCTGGCCGAACGTGGATTCGTCATCGAACGTCTCGCTGGTGTCCTGCGCCAGGGTCTGGCGCCCCAAGGCTGTCTGCAGCGCACGCCGCTCGCGCTCGTCGAGCGCTGTTTCGCCCTTGCCCAGAAAGCGCTCAGCTGCCTGGACCAACCTGTCAGTCGCGATATTAGCCATGCCGACCTCGCCAATCATGTGTCGGTCAGCCTATATCCGATCATGACGCCATTTGTTCGGCAAAACCCGCCGGCAATTGCCGGCTAGAGCGAGCCTGTCTGGGCAGCTTGGCAGCCGCCAGAATGGCCAGGTCGCGAGGCCGGTGGGCAATGCGGTATCGCCGGGAAGAAGCAAAAACCTGCAGCAGCATTTGCATCACGCCCCGAGCGCGCCTATATAGGAACTGCTCGCAAGAGCTATGGCGATAAATTGTCATCGTAATAAACCATTCGGACCCGGGGGCAGTACCCGGCGCCTCCACCATCTTCTCCCGTTCGGGAGCAGCCAATGGGGGCGAAACAGGATCGACGAGGGTGTAAAGGGTGTGCTTTTGCTCGGTGAGGTACCACCGTTATCGGTCCGAAACTTATAGTTGCAAATGACAACAATAAGGCTCCAGTCGCTCTCGCTGCGTAAGCAGTGCTAGCATTGGGAAATTAAGTCCTCCACCCCTAGCCGGGTGACAGGCGGGGTTCGCAGGCACCTGGCAACAGAAGCCTGCACTTCATTATCAAATGCTGAGCTGCCGATACCTTTAGTCCTTGAATTCTCTCGGTACCTGGGGCTGATATGGGCCGTTCGGGATTCTATTCTCTCAGCACCGGAAGGGTGACCATGGCCGAAGACCACATGCGCTACGATATCCTCGCTCAGGAAGCCCTGCGCGGCGTCGTGCGCAAGGTACTGGCTGAGGTCGCCAAGACCGGCTTGCCAGGCGAGCACCACTTTTTCATTTCCTTTCTCACCCGCGCGCCGGGTGTGCGGCTGAGCGAGAAGCTGCTCGGTCAGTATGACAAGGAAATGACTATCGTGATCCAGAACCAGTACTGGGACCTCAAGGTCACCGAGACCGGTTTTGAGGTCGGCCTGTCATTTGACGGCATTCCCGAAACCCTGGTGATCCCGTTCTCGTCGGTCAAGGGCTTCTTTGACCCCTCCGTACAGTTCGGCCTGCAGTTTGACCCGCAGACCGCTGCGGGTGCCGACGAGGCTGAAGGGGCCGAGGACGAAGCTGTCGAAGCCGCCGCCAGCGAAGACAGTGGCGACAGTGAACCGTCTGGCGAAAAGGTCGTGAGCCTGGATGCGTTTCGCAAGAAGCCCTGACCGGATCTGATGGACAAGCGCAGTCTTTCCATCGCCGGCCATCGCACCTCGATTGCGCTGGAACCCGAGTTCTGGACCGCACTTGAACAGATGGCCGACGAGGCGGGGCAGACCATGACCGCGCTGATCTGCGCCATCGATGCCAACCGGCAAACCACCAATCTGTCATCGGCTGCCCGGCTTGCCGTCCTTGACTGGTATCGGCGCAAGGCGTCGGCGCTCTAGCAGGCTAGAACATCGGTCGATTGACGCCAAAGCCGGACTGGTCGTTCTGCGGAGGCGGCAATCCCAGATCGAGTGGCCCCTCCAGGGGCGGATTGGCCGGAGGCGCCGGCTGCTGCTCCTGCTGCGCGCGCTGCGCTTCTGCCTCGGCGGCCTGCCGCGCCGCCTCCTCCGCAGCCTGCCGGGCGGCCTCTGCTGCCCGCTCACGCTCGGCCTGGATCAACGCATTGCGGGCCTCTGCGGCGGCGCGCTGCCGCTCGGCATCCTCGGCGCGCAGGGCCTCCAGCCGGTCGACTTCGAGTTCATTGGCCCGCACCTGGATGGCCGCGACCATCTCATCAAGGTCCAGCCGTGTGACCGGCGCCAGCAGCGAGCCGCTCAACCGGGCAAAAATCCGTGCCGTATCCGAGCCGATCAATCCCCCGACCTCGCTCAGGCCGATCGGCGTCAGCGCGAAATCGCCCGCCACACCCAGGCTGCCCAGATCGAGGGCAAGATCGCCGGCCAGCCGGGCGCCATCACCGTCGACGAGGAAATTGTTCAGCCGCAGTACGCCACCGGCAATGCTGAAAGCCCCGTTGGCCGTGCTCGCCACGAAACGCCCCTGCTGCAGCGCCAGCCCCATAATGTTGCGCAGCGTGGCCGCATCCATATTGAGGACGTCCTCCAGACCGGCCAGCGTCTGGAAAACGGTGGGGGCCAGCTGATCGACCGAGAAATCGGCCAGGGTAAAATTGCCCTCCCCGGCCAGCGTCCTGATCACTTCGGCAAGGCTGGCGCCAGTTCCGCCAAACTGCACGCCGCCCTCGAGCCGGCCGGCCAGCGACGCTGCCACCGCCGGTGGCGCAATGGCCGAGATCGCTGCCGCACTCAGGCTCACCCGGCCACTGACCGTCTTGTCGGCCAGCGGCCCGGCACAGCACACCGTCATGTCCAGCTTGGCGGCGCCGGTTCCAATCGCCGCCTCGAACTGGGCCAGTCGCACGCGGCTTTCGTCCCACACCAGATCGAACGCGGTTGCGCCCAGCCGCGTGCTGCCGCCGGCGGCCAGCGCCTTTGCCGTCACGCCGACCGATCCGCGGGTCAGGCGCGGCTGATTGCCGATGCTG
>CAXBKI010000422.1:0-3389 GCA_963975955.1 uncultured Devosia sp. | reverse complement strand
CGACCTATGCCACCTGGTGGATCCGTCAGGCGATCACGCGCTCGATCGCCGATCAGGCGCGCACCATCCGTATTCCGGTGCACATGATCGAAACGATCAACAAGATCGTCCGCACCAGCCGGCAGATGCTGCACGAAATCGGCCGCGAGCCGACCCCGGAGGAACTCAGCGAAAAGCTGCAGATGCCTTTGGACAAGGTGCGCAAGGTGCTCAAGATCGCCAAGGAGCCGATCAGCCTTGAAACGCCAATCGGCGACGAGGAAGATTCCAACCTGGGCGATTTCATCCAGGACGTGAACGCGACCCAGCCGATCGACGCGGCTATCCAGAGCAATCTGCGCGAGACCACGACCCGCGTGCTGGCATCGCTGACGCCGCGCGAGGAACGTGTGCTGCGCATGCGCTTTGGTATCGGCATGAACACCGACCACACGCTCGAAGAGGTGGGCCAGCAGTTCTCGGTGACCCGCGAACGCATCCGTCAGATCGAAGCCAAGGCACTGCGCAAGCTCAAGCACCCCAGCAGGAGCCGGAAGCTGCGGAGCTTTCTGGATAATTAGGGGCGGCTGGATATGGCCGTTGCACGCCTCAAGGTGACATCCATCAGGGCTGTCGTGCCGTTCAAGCTGGTGGTGACATTTTCGGACGAGTCTTCGGGCACGTTTGACGCCGCCGGGATGATCGGGGAGCGTGGCGAAGGCACGGAGCCATTGCGCGACCGGCGGTTCTTTGGTTCAGTTGAACTGGCCAATGGCGTGCCCACCTGGCCGAACCACTTTGATATCTCGCCAGTCTGGCTGCGTGAGGAAATGGAAAAGCGCGGCGAACTACGTTTGCCGCTGCCGGCTCGCCGCAGGCGCTGAACCGGCCGCAAGAGGAGAAAAGCCCATGTCGTTCTGGAACAAGCTATTTGGCGGCGGATCGAGCAATGTCGAGCCCGCCGGCGACAAGGTGCTGGGCGAAGAAGGCCACAAGGGCTTCCTCATCAAGGCTATCGAAATGAAGGCCGGCAGCGAACTGCAACTGGCCGGCACCATCGAAAAAGAGATCGATGGCGAACTCAAGACCTACCGCTTCGTGCGCGCCGACCGCATGACCTCGCGCGACGACCTGACTGCCATGGCGCTGTCCAAGGGCAAGCAGATCATCGACGAGCAGGGCGAGAAGATTTTCAACTAATTCGATCTGCCGACAGAATTTCATGCAGTCAGGCGCCTGCGGATCCTAAGGGTTCGCGGGGCCGATTTGCCGCACAGGAGTGATAATCATGGCCAGAAAACCAACCGCCCGCAGTGAATTCGTGATGTTCGATGTGTTCTATGTCGATGGCAGCCAGCGTTCCAATCGCAAGGTGGATGCCAGCCTCCTGGGTGGCCTGGACGGCGATGAACCCGCCAAGGCGGCCATCGAGGAACAGGACCGCGCGATCTCGGAAAAATCGGGCATGCCGCCACTCGAGATCAAGTCGCTGAAGCGCTCGGGGAAGTAAGACGATGAGCGATCTGCAACTGGGCCGCGCGGTCGAGGCGGCGGCGCAACCCGAGGATGCAGTCCTCGACCCGGTGCCCAACCCGCATCCGGATGTGAACTATGTCGCCCGCTATGTGGCGCCCGAGTTCACCTCGCTCTGCCCGGTCACCGGACAGCCCGATTTTGCGCATCTGGTGATCGATTATGTGCCTGACCAGTTCCTGGTCGAATCCAAGTCGCTCAAGCTCTATCTGACCTCGTTCCGCAATCATGGCGCCTTCCACGAAGGCTGCACCATCGATATTGCCAAGAAGATCGTCGAGACCATCGCGCCGCGCTGGCTGCGCATTGGCGGCTATTGGTATCCCCGAGGCGGGATACCAATCGATGTGTTCTGGCAGACCGGTCCTGTCCCCGATGGGGTCTGGTTGCCCGATCAGGGCGTGCCGCCCTATCGCGGCCGAGGCTAGTGGGGTTATTGCCCCCCTGGGGGAGAGGCAAAGACCTATCGTGGCAGCGCCTTGTCGATTGCCGGCTTCACCACCGTCCCGAACAGTTCGATGGCCTTCATGACCTTGTCATGCGGGAGCGTACCAACGCTGAACTGCAGACCAAAGCGGTCATGCTTGAACCATTCATGCTGGCGCAGGATCTTGTCGATGATTTCCTGTGGCGATCCCATGAAATAGGCGCCGTCCGGCGTGGTCGCCGCGTCGAACTGGCCGCGGGTTGTCGGCGGCCAGCCACGTTCCTTGCCGATGCGGTTCATGGCTTCGCTATGGGCGGGGTAGGCCCAGTCTCGTGCGTCCTGACTATCGGCGGCAATGAAGCCGTGCGAGCTGATGCCGACCGGCAGGGCGCTGGCATCGCGTCCGACCTTTTCGGCCGTTTCGCGGTAGAAATCGACCAGGGGCGCGAATTGCCGCGGCTGGCCGCCGATGATGGCGATCATCAGGGGCAGGCCGTGATAGGCGGCACGTGCCACCGAATTGGGGGTGCCGCCCACTGCAATCCAGAGAGGAATGGGCTGCTGCACCGGCACGGGATAAAGGGCAATGCCGGGAATGGGCTTGGTATGCCTGGTGCCGGGCCAGTTGATCGGGCCGCCCTCGCGCAGCTTGAGCAGCAAGTCGAGCTTTTCCTCGAACAGGCTGTCGTAATCATTGAGGTCGAGGCCGAAGAGCGGGAAGCTCTCGATGAACGAGCCTCGGCCGGCCATGATCTCGGCCCTGCCATTGCTGAGATTGTCGAGTGTGGCAAACTGCTGGTAGACCCGGATCGGATCTTCCGAGCTGAGCACGGTCACTGCGGTGGACAGCCGTATCGACTTGGTCCGCGCTGCGGCTGCGGCCAGAATGGTTATCGGCGAGGAGGCGGTGTAGTCGGGGCGATGGTGTTCGCCCAGGCCATAGAACGACAGGCCCAGCTGGTCAGCCAGTTCGATTTCCTCAAGCAGATCGCGCAGGCGCTCGGCCGGGCTTTGCAACGCACCGCCATTGAGCGGGTCGGGAGTATTTTCGGCGAAAGAGTACAGTCCGAGTTCCATGCTAGCACCTTCTTGTTGGCCCAGACATGGGCTGGCGGCCCATCGGGATCAAGAACGCACATGGGTGTAACCGCGCGCGCCTGGCGCGCGCGGCCAGGCACAATCAGACGTTGCCGGAGGATGGTGTATAGGCGAATGGCTCGATCGGGGCGGCAGCAGGCTCCGGAGGCTTTTCGCCGGCAGCCTTGTGAATTTCGCTGACGAGGGCCGGATCAAGCCGCAGCCGGGAGGCCAGCGTGTCGAGATAGGCGCGCTCCGAAGCGGTATCAGCGGTAATGGCAACCAGCGAAGCAGCGTAGATTTCGGCGGCATGCTCGGGCGTATCGGCGCGCGCGACGACCAGCGCGTGTGGTGGCGTGCCCAGCGAGAAATC
>CAXBKI010000421.1:0-3405 GCA_963975955.1 uncultured Devosia sp. | reverse complement strand
CCTTGTGGCTCTGGCTGCTCAATCCAGATAGCGGCGTTTTTGCCCGGCTCCTGCTCGATCTGGGCCTGGTGGGCTCGGCGCCGCGTCCGCTGGAGAATTTCTGGCCCACGCTGGGCGTGGTCATCCTCATGGTGGTCTGGAAGAGCGCCGGCTTTTCGATGGTGATCCTGCTGACCGGCCTGCAGAGTGTTCCCAATGAACTGATCGAGGCCGCCAAGATCGACGGCGCCAACGCCTGGAGCCGGTTTCGCCGCATCACCGTGCCGCTGATGCGCAATTCCATCCTGCTCGTGCTGGTGCTCAACGTCACCTCATCCATGCTGGCGTTCGACCAGTTCTTCATCATCACCCAGGGTGGCCCGCAGAACTCGACCATCTCGGCCGTCTTCTCGATCTTCCTGGCCTCGTTCACATCCTATCGCCTGGGCTATGGGGCGGCGCTGTCGCTGGTCCTGCTGGTCGTGCTGGTCGCCATCAGCTCGGTGCAACTGGCCTTTCTCAGAACGCGTCCGGAGGAAAGCTGATGCGCAGCGCCCAGCTCGACAAAGAAGGCAATGCCTGGAAAACCGCCGCACTCTACGCGGCCTGGCTGCTTGCTGCGATATTCTTCCTGGCGCCGATCGTCTGGTCCGTCGCCAATTCCTTCAAGCCGGCAGCGGCTGCCCTGGCTGATCCGGTATCCCTGTTCAGTCAGGCCTTCTCGCTGGAGAATTATCGGCGCCTCGAAGGCGTGGGGGCGGGGTGGTACACCTATGCCGCCAACTCCGTCATCATCGCCCTGGGTACCGTGGCGCTCACCATCGCGGTTGCCGTGCCGGCGGGCTACGGTTTTTCCAAGTTCCGCTTCCCCGGACAGACGGCGCTCTTCATCGTCGCCATGGCCACCCTGATGATTCCCTTCCAGTCCATCCTGACGCCGCTCTTCCTGGTGCTCAATTTCCTGAAACTGCAGAACAGCCTGCTGGGACTGGTACTGATTTACGCAACATTTCAGCTCCCGTTCTCCATCTTCATGATGCGCAATGCCTTCGACGCCGTGCCCAAGGCGCTCATCGAGGCGGCGCGCATCGATGGTGCCAGCCAGTGGACCATTCTGCGGCGTATCATGATGCCGATTGCCTTGCCGGGCGTGGCGACCGTGGCGCTGTTCGCCTTCCTCAATTCCTGGAACGAGTTTCTCGCGGCGCTGATCTTCATCTCCGACCAGAACAAGTTCACCCTGCCCATCATGCTGGTGAACGTGTCTTCCGGCATTTACGGCATCATCGATTGGGGTGCCCTGCAGGCGGGCGTCACCGTGACGATGATCCCCTGTCTGGTGCTGTTCCTGCTCCTGCAACGCTATTACGTGCGCGGCCTGACGGCCGGCGCCGTCAAATGACTGATCTTGAGGACCTTATGACCGATCTCTCCAACCCACCGCGCATGGAGCGCTTTGTGCCGGCCGATCATGCCAGCGTCGATTTTACCGGCGGCTTCTGGGAAAGCTGGACTGAAACCGTGCGCAAGGTCACTGTGCCCAGCCAGCATCGCCGCCTTGATGAGGAAGGCTTCCTCGAAGTCCTGAACTTTGATCTCCCGCCTGCGCCACTGGCGCGTCCGATCCAGCCCAGCGGGCTGTCGATGCAGCATTTCTTCGACAGCGATTTCGGCAAGTGGATCGAGGCGGCCAGCTATACCCTCAAGGCCCATCCAAACCCCGATCTGGAAGCCAAGATCGATCAGATCGTCGAGCAACTCGCTCACGGGCAGATGGATGATGGCTATCTCAATTCCTGGTTCATCCGCCGCGAGCCCGACAAGCGCTGGACCAATCTGCGTGATCTCCATGAAATGTACTCCATGGGTCACCTGCTCGAAGGCGCCGTTGCCTATTTCGAGGCGACCGGCAAGCGCCGCTTCCTGGACGTTATGATCAAGGCGGTGGACCACATCATCGATACCTTCGGCCGCGAACCGGGCAAGTTGCGCGGCTATGACGCGCATGAGGAAATCGAGCTCGCCCTGATCAAGCTGTATCGGGTGACCCAGAATCGGCGGCATCTGCGACTGGCGCAGTATTTCGTCGAGGAACGCGGACAATCGCCATCCTATTTTGACGATGAGGCACGCAAGCGCGGCGATGACCCCAAGGACTACGTCTACAAGGACTACTCCTATAGCCAGGCCCACATTCCCGTCCGGGAGCAGAAAGAGGTCGTCGGCCACGCCGTTCGCGCCATGTACCTGTTCTCGGCCATGGCCGACCTCGCCGCCGAAACGTCCGATCTGACGCTGCTGGCCGCCTGCAACGGCCTTTTCGACAACCTCACGCAGCGCCAGCTCTATGTCACCGGCGGCCTGGGGCCGTCTGGCACCAATGAGGGCTTCACACGCGCCTATGATCTGCCCAACCAGACTGCCTATGCTGAAACCTGCGCGGCGGTGGCGCTCGCCTTCTGGGGGCACCGCATGGCCCAGATCGAGCTCGATGGCCGGTTCACCGATCAGGTGGAACTGGTGCTCTACAATGGTGCACTGTCAGGCATAGCGCGTGACGGCGAGCACTATTTCTACGAGAACGTGCTGGAGAGCCATGGCGACAACCGGCGCTGGAAGTGGCACTACTGCCCCTGCTGCCCGACCAATATTGCCCGCCTGATCGCCTCGCTGGGCAGCTATTTTTATACCAGCAAACCCGGCGCACTGGCAGTGCACCTCTATGGCGCCAATACGGCGCGGGTGATGGTGGGGGACATCCCTGTCGATATCGAGCAGGAGACGCGCTACCCTTGGGATGGCGATATCGCCATCACCGTCACGCCTGCAATGACGGCCAATTTCGCCCTGCATCTGCGCATTCCGGGCTGGTGCGGCTCCGCCGAACTCAGCGTCAATGGCGAAGCGTTAACGGCCAAGGCAGACAAGGGGTATGTGTCGGTCACCCGTGACTGGTCGGCTGGCGATGTCGTTCGCATCGCCCTGGCGATGCCGGTAGAACTGCTGCACGCCAATCCGCTCGTCAGCGAGGATGCCGGCCGCGTCGCCATGAAGCGGGGCCCGGTGGTCTACGGTGTCGAGGAAATCGACAACATCGCCCCGCCGCAGCAGTTGACGATCTCTGCCGAGCCGCAGATTTCGGCGCGCTTTGCCCAGGACGTCGTCGGCGGCGCCGTTGTGCTGGAAGGCGCTGCGACCCGCGCTATCACCGCGGACTGGGGCCACGCCCTCTATCGCACCACCCCGCCCAAGTCCGAACCCACGCGGTTCACCGCCATTCCCTACCACCTGTGGGCCAACCGCGCTCCGGGCGGCATGCAGGTGTGGTTGCGAAAGGAATAGAGCCATGTCCAAAGTGTCGCTGCGCAAGGTTTCCAAGACCTATACCGACTATGTCCGCTCGAATGTCGCCTTCAAGTGCCGTTG
>CAXBKI010000420.1:0-3417 GCA_963975955.1 uncultured Devosia sp. | reverse complement strand
CAAGCTGGCATTCCGCGCCATCAAGGACGACGCCGGCTCACTCAAGATCGGTGGCGCCGATGCCACTCTGTTCGGTTCGGCAACCAACGGCATCGTGTCGGGCACTCCCTCGACCGGGCTCAAATTTGCGCGCAGCGTCGACGAACTTGTAAACGCCGTGAACGCCGATACCAATCTGCAGGGCAAGATTCGCGCCTCCAACGACAATGGCAAGCTGCGCCTTGAGAACCAGTCTACCCAGGACCTCTCGATCGTTGGCAAGAACACTGACGGCAAACTTGATGGCAGCACGGGCAACACGTCCACGGTCAAAGGCAATTCCGTACGTGCCGGCCTGGCCGATCAGTTCAACGAACTCCGCGATCAGCTCGACAAGCTCGCTGATGATGCCTCGTTCAATGGTATCAACCTGATGCGCGGTGACCGGCTCACCATTACCTTCAACGAGACCGGTACCTCATCGATCGATATCCAGACAAAGGACAGCAAGACCATCAACGCTGCCAATCTGGGGGTGCCAACCTCGCTGCAGGAAAAGCAGCTCGACAGCGACACCGATATCGACTCCCTGCTCTCGGACATGAAGGTTGCGTTGGACAGCGTTCGTTCGCAGGCCTCGACCTTTGGTTCGAACCTGTCGATCGTCCAGAATCGTCAGGATTTCACCAGATCCATGATCGATACGCTGGAAACCGGCGCGGGCAATCTGACCCTGGCAGACATGAACGAAGAAGCGGCGAACCTGTTGGCTCTCCAGACCCGCCAGCAGCTGTCCTCCAACTCGCTGTCGCTGGCCAGCCAGGCGGACCAGTCGGTGCTTCAGCTGCTTCGGTAAACTCCGGGCACCTTCGAAGATACATAGAAGCGGGCCACGGCCCGCTTTCATTGTTTTAAAGCATATTGCGCGGTAGAGGACTCCAGACAAACATCGGAGTCTGGGAGACTGCTACCATGGCGCTCAAGGTTGAACTCAAGCCCGGCGAGAAACTGCTGGTAGGCAATTGCATCATCACCAATTCGGACCAGCGCACCCGGCTGTTCATTGATGGCAAGTCCCCGATCCTGCGGGAAAAAGACATTTTGACCACTGCAACGGCCAATTCGCCAGCCAAGCGAATCTATTTGGCTGTACAGCTGATGTATATCGAGGACGACATTGGCGGCGGCCAGGAAACGTATTTTGGCTTGGTCAGAGAATTTCTCGAAGCCGTTCCCTCCGCCATCGAAATAGTAAACGAAATCAATAACGAGATATTAACCGGGGCGCTCTACAAAGCTCTGAAGGCCGCGCATAGGCTGATTGAGTATGAACAGGATCTCTTGAATCATGTACCAACAGGGCGCCCACGCTTACCAGCAGACGACCAAGGCAGTTGAGAATCCGCGTGAGCGTGAGTCTGCACTGCTGATGAAGGCAGCCGCCGGCATCCAGCGTGTCAAGGACGATTGGGCGACCGGAACGCAGGAAGATCTCAAGACGGCCCTGACCTTCAACCGCAAGCTCTGGACCATCTTCATGTCGTCGGTAACCAAGGAAGACAGTCCGTTGCCGCGTGAAATCCGCCAGAACATCGCCAATCTGGGCTTGTTCATTCTCAACGAGACGCGCGAAATCCTGCTTGAACCCGTCCCCGAGCCGCAGCGCCTTGACGTGCTGGTGCGCTTGAACCGCCAGATTGCCACCGGTCTGCGCGGCGCCTGATCCGATACCGCCCAGCCAACAAAAACCCCCGCATTGCTGCGGGGGTTTTTCTTTGTCTGTCAGCGCCTGTCGGCGTCATTACATGTATTTGGACAGGCTCAGCTGGCTGACCATCGAAGTTACCTGATAGCTCGCCTGCAACCGGGTCTGGAGGGCCAGGATTTCCATGGCCACATCTTCCTTGCTGACGGTCTCCACGTCGCTGAGCAAATTATCCAGCTGAGCCTTGTAGTCGGTATGTCGCGCGGTCGCGTTTTTCAGCGCAGTATGGCCAACCGCCAGTTCCATGGTGAGGATCTCGATCGAACCGCGCTCGGAATTGTGTGACTCCGACAATTGCAGCTGCTGTCGCCTGGCCATTGCATCATATCGGGCCTTGGAGCTGGCTTCGGTGACAGGGTCACCATCTGGAAAGCTCTCCACCGACATCGACGCCAGGCTGCGCACCAGGCGCAACATGCCCGATTCATTGGCCTGGATGCCATAGGAGACGCGGGTGGAGTCATCCACCTGGGAAGTCACACTCGTGCGTGGATTGCCTTCGGCAGCCATCGCCGCCTCGGTCGCCACGATGTTGAGCGCCTTGGAAAAATTGGCTGCCGTCTCATTGGCGTCGGCGCCGATAGTGAACTGGCCCGATCCTGCCTTGCCCGTCACTGCCGTCAGTGTCAGCTCGCGGGTATTGCCACCAGGCTCGGTCAGCGTCACCGTTACCGTCTTGCCCGCTGCCGGCGGGGCCAGAAACTTGACGTCGACCGAACTCGGATCAGCCGCGTTCAGGGTTGTGTCAATGTCGGTCGTGTCCGTGAGTACGCCGGTGATTTGAAAGCCGTGCTTGGCCGATACGGGCGCGGTTTCGCTCAATGTAACCGTATCGGTAGTCGTGCTGATATGCATGCGCCCCAGGCCATCTGCGGCCACAGCGGGCGACTGCCCCTTGTACCACATGATGGTGTCGCTCTCGTCGGCTACCCGCAGCGACGTCGCGGTCGCCGGGTCACCCTGCACGCGCAGCACGGGCTCTCCCGGTGCGTTGAAGAAGCTGCTGGATGCCACAAAATTGGAGGCGGCGGACAGCTCCTTGGATCCAACCTCGACCAGCTTGGCATCCAGGGTCGCCTTGAAATTGGCCGCTGTCGTCGCCCCATCCGTGCCAATGACGAATTCGTCGGCCGCGGGCGGGACGGAGGCGGTATCCACGGCTCGCAGCGTGATCTGCGTCTCGGTTCCGTCGGGCAGCGCGAAGCCCATCGTGATGGTCTGGTCCGCAACAATCATGTTGGGCGCGTCGGCAAAGGTAACGTCGAGGCTTTTGGCAGCAGCGGGCGTCGACGTGACCGGCGAGGTATAGCTGACCGCAGTGTTTGGCGCGGTGGACGAGATGTTGGACAGCTTGAGCCCGAAGGGATGCAGGCCATCTTCGGCCAGGGTCACCGTCGAGGTTCCCGCTACCTGCCCGGAGGTCAGACGCCCGCGCCCATCCGTTCCGGCGTCTGCCGCCTTGCGCTCGCTGACGACAGCCTTGAAGCCTGCCTTGCCGCCCTGCCCTTCCAGCAATGTCGTTGTGTCGGGAACCGGCGCACTGTCGGTGTTGGAGCCGCCAAACAGGTAGCGCCCGGCCACGTCCGAATTGAGCAGGGTCACCATTTCGTCCAGCCGCGCCTTGGACAGGCTCGGCACGGTCGCCATGTTGATGTTGTTGGTGCCGTACTGTC
>CAXBKI010000419.1:0-3421 GCA_963975955.1 uncultured Devosia sp. | reverse complement strand
TGGAGTTCAGACGTGTGCTCTTCCGATCTACAGGCCCGCGATGCCGGCCTGTTGGTCATTGCCCTCGATACCCCACTGACCCCGACCGACGCCGCCGACGCAACCTTTGCCACCGACAATTTTCTGGCAGGCGAACTGATCGGCAAATGGGCCGCCGGCAAGCTCGGAGCCGAAGCGGCCAATGCCAGGATTGCCCTGCTCAATCTCGGTATCAGCCAGCCTTCGGTGGACGTGCTGCGCAACCAGGGTTTCCTGCAGGGTTTTGGAATCGAGCTGGGCGATCCCAACAAATGGGGCGATGAAACCGATCCGCGCATCGTCGGTCACGATGTGACCGCGGGCAATGAAGAGGGCGGGCGCAAGGCCATGGAGAACCTTCTCATCAAGGACCCCAAAATCAACGTCGTTCACACCATCAACGAGCCGGCGGCGGCCGGCGCCTATGAAGCGCTCAAGTCTTTTGGCCGCGAGAACGATGTCATCATCGTCTCGGTCGATGGTGGCTGCCCGGGCGTCGCCAATGTGCGCGATGGGGTCATCGGCGCCACCTCCCAGCAATATCCGCTGCAGATGGCTGCATTGGGCGTCGAGGCGATCAAGGCCTGGGCCGATACCGGTGCCAAGCCCGCACCGACCGATGGCAAGGACTTCTTTGACACCGGGGTCGTTCTGGTGACCGACGAGCCCGTCGAGGGCGTCGAGTCGATCGATACGACCGAAGGCGAAGCGCTCTGCTGGGGCTGATGCCCGTTTGAAATGCCAAAATGGCCGGGGCGTGAGCCGTCCCGGCCATCGGTGGGATTTGAGGAGAAATGCCCATGTCGAACCAATCCGAGACCGAGCCGGGTCCGGCCCATCGTGTCGAAGCGATCGCAAGTTTTGATCACCAGATGACGGCACTGTCACGCGTGCAGCATATGCTGCACTCCAATCCGGCCCTGGTCCCGCTGATTGTCCTGGTCATGTCGCTGGTTGTCTTTGGCGCACTTTTGGGCACCAAGTTCTTTTCCAGCTTCGCGCTGACCCTGATCCTGCAGCAGGTCGCCATTGTCGGCATTGTGGGCGCGGCGCAATCACTGGTTATCCTGACAGCGGGCATCGACCTGTCGGTCGGCGCCATCATGGTGCTGAGCTCGGTCGTCATGGGGCAGCTCAGCTTCAAGCTCGGAATCCCGCCGGCGCTCGCCATCGCCTGTGGCCTGTTCGTCGGCACCTTTATCGGCTTCGTCAATGGCTGGCTCATCGCCCGCATCAAGCTGCCGCCCTTCATCGTGACCCTGGGCATCTGGCAGATCGCGCTGGCAACCAATTTCCTCTATTCGGGCAACGAAACCATCCGAGCCCAGGACATTGAAGCCCAGGCGCCGCTGCTACAGTTTTTCGGCCAGTCATTTTCATTTGGCGGCGCAGTCTTCACCTATGGCGTCATCTTCTTCATCGTCCTCGTGCTGGTGCTGGCCTATGTGCTGCGCCACACCGCCTGGGGCCGTCATGTCTATGCCGTGGGTGACGATTCAGATGCCGCTGAACTATCGGGTGTCGACACCAGGAAAATACTGATCTCGGTCTATATGCTGTCCGGCCTCATCTGTGCCTTTGCCGGCTGGGTACTGATCGGTCGCATCGGCTCGGTGTCGCCCACTTCAGGGCAATCAGCCAATATCGAATCCATCACCGCCGTGGTGATCGGCGGCATCTCGCTTTTCGGCGGGCGCGGCTCGATCCTGGGCATGTTCTTTGGCGCCCTCATCGTCGGCGTCTTTTCGCTTGGTCTACGCCTGCTCGGAGCGGATGCACAGTGGACCTATCTGCTCATCGGCGCCCTGATCATCGGCGCGGTGGCGATCGATCAATGGATCAGAAAGGTATCTGCCTGATGGAACCGATTCTCTCGGCCCGCGGCCTCAACAAGCGCTATGGCAAGGTCACCGCGCTCGACAATTGCGACTTCGAACTCTTCCCCGGAGAAATCCTGGCGGTCATCGGCGACAATGGCGCGGGCAAGTCCTCGCTGATCAAGGCGCTGTCCGGCGCGATCACGCCGGACAGCGGCGACATCTTTCTCGACGGCAACAAGATCAATTTCGCTTCGCCCATCGAGGCTCGCAATGCGGGGGTCGAAACCGTCTACCAGACCCTGGCCATGTCGCCGGCACTCTCGATTGCCGATAACATGTTCATGGGCCGCGAACTGCGCAAGCCGGGCTTTATGGGCACGGTGCTGCGTCAGCTTGATCGACCGGCCATGGAACGCATCGCCCGACAGAAGCTGAGCGATCTGGGTCTGATGACCATCCAGAACATCAACCAGGCGGTCGAGACGCTCTCGGGCGGGCAGCGCCAGGGCGTCGCTGTGGCCCGCGCCGCGGCCTTTGGCAGCAAGGTCATCATTCTCGATGAACCGACCGCCGCGCTCGGCGTCAAGGAATCGCGCCGCGTTCTCGAACTCATCCAGGATGTGCGGGCGCGGGGCATCCCGATCATTCTCATCAGCCACAACATGCCCCATGTCTTTGAAGTCGCCGATCGAATCCACGTCCATCGCCTGGGCCAGCGACTCTGCGTCATCGACCCCAAGGATTATACCATGTCCGACGCGGTCGCCTTCATGACCGGCGCCAAGGTGCCTTCAGTTCATGCCCACTGACGGCCCCGGCAGCGAGGCTTGGTAGGCGGCCTGCATCCTTGCTAGGGGGGAGGACGCTGGTGCTGGTGATCCCAGGTGGATATGGCGCAGTTCGTCCATGAACTCAGCCCAGAGCGCCGGACCACCGCTTTCGAGAACCTGCGCGCGCGCTGACAACGCAATGGATGCTGGTGTGTGTCGCACCCCCCAGCTCCCCATCAGGGCCATCAAGGGAACAAGCTCGATGGCGCTCTCGGTAAGGCTGTAGATAACTCTTTGCTTGTGGCCGGGGTCCGCAGCACGCGCAAGCAGCGCGCTGGCGGTCAGTCGGTGCAGGCGGTCGGCGAGTATGTTGGAGGCAATGCCCTCAAGGTTTTCTGTCAGGAAGGATCGAAAGCTGCGAGGGCGCCCGCCAAACATCGCGTCTCGCAGGATGATCAGGCTCCACCGATCGCCAAGAGTTTCGAGGGTGAGGTTGATGGGGCATCCTGAGCGTCTAACTCTCATCGGGTAATCCAACCGGTTGCAAAATTGAGGTGGTTTTGCCGTTGGCGTGACTGCTACCACAGTCTTGGGAACAACTGAACCTGGCGTGACGCCACGTCGGCCAATGGTGGGAGAACAGGATGGCCAGGCTTTTCTTTGGAATGAACCAGTCGCTGGACGGCTATGTTGACCATGATCGGATGAGACCGCCCAGCCCAAAGCTCTTTCGTCATTTTGTGGCCCAGACGGACGCCCTTGCCGGCAGTCTTTACGGGCGCCATCTTTATGGGCTCATGCGCTACTGGGACC
>CAXBKI010000418.1:0-3434 GCA_963975955.1 uncultured Devosia sp. | reverse complement strand
GGGAAAGAAGACGATGAAGGCGAGCCCTCGGTGCCGGCGCCTCCCGCCGCTCGACGGGGAGGGAACGAGGATGGGGTGACGCGGCGCGCTGTCTGTGGTGGCTAGGGCTTCTTATAGGCGACACAGTCGATTTCGACCTTGCAATCGACCATCATGTGGCTTTGCACGCAGGCGCGCGCCGGCGGATGCTCGCCGAAATAGCTCTTGTAGACGCCATTGAAACTCCAGAAGTCGCGGGGGTCATCAAGCCAGACACCGCAGCGCACCACATCTTCGAGGCCATAGCCGGCCTCGGTGAGGATGGCGATGACGTTCTGGATGGTCAGGTGGGTTTCCTCGACAATGCCGCCGCGCACGATCTCGCCGTCCTTCATGGCGACCTGGCCGGAGACATAGAGCCAGCCATCGGCCTGCACGGCGCGGGCGAAGGGCAGGTTCTGGCCACCTGCTCCGGATTTCTCGGCACCATAACGGATGATCGACATTGCAGCACTCCTGAGCGTGTTTGTGAAAGCCAGTTTCTATAATTTGCAGTATAGCGGCGCCGAAACGCCATTCCATCGGCCAATCGGGGGCGAAAATGTAAATTTCTTACGTGATCGCCGTCCATGCCCTGTGCTATCCTGACACCGGGCCCGCCCGGACCCAAGCCCCATTAATATCCATGATTGCGAGTTTGAGCGTGCGCGTCTTTACCGCTGCCCTGGCCACAGAGACCAACACCTTTTCCCCCATCGCCATCGACAAGCGCGCATTCGAGGCCTCGCTGCATGCCGGGCCGGGGCAGCACCCGGCCACCCCGACATTGTGCACGGCGCCCATTACGGTCGGCCGCGCCGTCTGCGCCCAGGAGGGCTGGACGCTGATCGAGGGCAGCGCCAGCTGGGCCGACCCGGCCGGATTGATCGCGCGCAGCACCTATGAAGAACTGCGCGACGACATTCTGGGTCAGTTGCAGGCCGCCATGCCGGTGGATGGCGTGGTGCTGGGCCTGCATGGCGCCATGGTGGCGCAGGGTTATGATGATCCCGAGGGCGATCTGCTCGCCCGCATCCGCGCCATCGTCGGCCCCGATGTGCTGGTCTGCGCCGAACTTGATCCGCACAGTCATCTGACCGCCGCGCGGGTCGAAGCCGCCGATTTCTTCGTGGCGTTCAAGGAATTTCCCCATACCGACTTCGTCGACCGCGCCCGCGATCTGTGGTCGATTGCCGTGCGGACGCTCAAGGGCGAGATAAAGCCGGTGATGAGCGTGTTCGACTGCCGCATGATCGATGTGTTCCCCACCTCCAGGCAGCCGATGCGCGGCTTTGTCGACCGGCTCTATGCGCTCGAGCAATCCGAGCCGGACGTGCTGTCGCTCTCGGTGATCCACGGCTTCATGGCCGGCGACGTGCCCGAGATGGGCACCAGGATGATCGCCGTTACCGATGACCATGCCGAAAAGGGCGCCGCCCTGGCAGAATCGCTGGGACGCGAACTGTTTGCCCGGCGCGGCACCTTCATGGTGGCCCAGATCGACGAGAAGGCCGCCGTCGATGCGGCGCTTGCGGCGCCGGCCGGTCCGGTGGTGATTGCCGATGTCTGGGACAATCCCGGCGGCGGCACGGCAGGCGATGCGACCGTCATTCTAGCCGAGCTGATCGCCCGGGGGATAAGCGGGGTTGCCGTGGGCACGATCTGGGATCCCATTGCGGTGCAGATCTGTTTCGCGGCCGGCGAAGGGGCCAATATCCCCCTGCGCTTCGGTGCCAAATCCGCACCGCATACGGGTAACCCAATTGACCAATATGTGACAGTACATCGAATAGTACGCGACGCGCAGATGCGCTTTGGCGCGAGCTATGCGCCCTTCGGCGATGCGGCCTGGATCAGCTTTGCCGGCATCGACGTCATCCTCAACTCAACACGAGCGCAAAGCTTTGATCCATCACTGTTTTCGGCGATGGGGATCGATCCGACATCGCGGAAAATCCTGCTGATCAAATCGACCAACCACTTCTACGACTCCTTCTCCAAAATCGCCTCGCAGATCATCTACTGCGCAGCCGGCAAACCCTATCCCAACACCCCCGCCACCACGCCCTATCGCAAGGCGCGGCGGACTATCTGGCCGATGGTGGAGGACCCCTGGGCCTAGCCTCTGCGGGCGCACCTGGCCAGCGGGAACAAGTTATCCCCGCTGCTGCAGGAGCGACTAGAATGGGCCCCGATTGATGTGAGGCCCCTGTCGGTCGAGGCGGCTGCTAGTTGTCGGACCAGTTGCCGTACATGATGGGCATCAGGCCGACCAGGGATTTGAAGCGGTCCCAGCTCTTGCGCTCGGGCGTGGTCCAGCCCGCTTCGGCGATAGCGGAAAGCCGGGGGAAGACCAGGCGGTCGAAAATGGCGCGGTCGGTCATGGATTCGCTCCAGATACAGGCCTGGATGCCCATCAGGTGGGTCAGTCCCTGCTCGGAGAAGCCGGCGCGGGCTTCGAATTCATAGGTTTCCCGGGGCCCCGACCAGCCGGCCCAGCCGGCGCCCGGCTCGGCCCAGGCCACGCCATTGGCCATGTCCAGATAATAGCGCTGGCCGGGCGACACCACGATGTTGAAGCCCTTCTCGGCCAGGGCGGCATTGATCTCGACATTGCGCCAGCCGATGACGAAACTCTTGTCCTTGTCCACGGCATTGCCATGGGCCGCCTCTTCCCAGCCGGCGGTGATGGCGCCCTTGGAAGCTATATAGTCGTGCACCCGGCGGATGAAGGCAGCCTGGATCAGCGCGGTGGGCGAGCCCTCGATCTCGTCGGCGCCATGGTGATTGCCCAGCTGGTTGAACTGGCGCTCATGCTTGGCGCGCATCTCGGGGCCGCCGAGCTTTTCGATCATGTCGAGCGCCAGGGGCGAGCCGGACCAGGCAGCGAGCGGCACTTCATCGGCCCCCAGATGGAAGATGCCGGCCGGGAAGAGCTCGAGCACTTCATCGACCACGGCCTCGACAAACTTGTAGACCGGCTCATGGGCCGGGTTCAGGCTGTTGTTGGGAAAGCCCTGCACCGACTGGTATTCGCCGGTTTCGCGGGGATCGCGCAGCTGCGGCAGCGCCTGCAGCGTGGCATAGGAATGACCGGGAATGTCGATCTCGGGAATGACCGAAATGGCCAGGCTATCGGCCAGCGCCACGATCTGGCGCACGGCATGCTTGGAGTAATAACCGCCCGTTGGCTGGGGGCCCGAGCCCAGCAGCGGCGGCAGCGCCTTGCCATGCCCGCGCCAGGCGCCGATCTCGGTCAGTTCGGGAAAGGCCGCGATCTCGATGCGCCAGGCCTCGTCTTCGCTCAGATGCCAGTGGAATTTGTTGAGCTTGTTCCAGGCCATCAGCTTGAGCAGCTGGCTGACTTCGGCGGTGGCATAGAACTGGCGCGCCACGTCGAGATGGCAGCCACGATA
>CAXBKI010000417.1:0-3457 GCA_963975955.1 uncultured Devosia sp. | reverse complement strand
CCCTGCTGGGGGATGTGCAGGCCCGTGACCAGCTTCATCAGTGTGGACTTGCCGCAGCCCGACGGACCAACCACCGCGACGAACTCGCCACGCTCGATGCGCATATTCAGCCCGCTGACGGCCAGTGTGCCTGCCGGCCCGCCATAGCGCATGTCCACATTATCGATACTGACCAAAGCCATTCATGCCTCCAGATGAACGTGACCCGGACCATCTGGCCCGGGCCATTGCGCCACGACGCTCTCAGGGCAGCATGCGCTCGGCAGCAGGCGGCAGATATTGCGCATCAAACACATCGGCGGCCGTCACGTCCCCCTTGAGGTCCATCGATAGCTTGAGAGTGTCGATAGAGGCAGCCAGCCGGTCCATATCGACGTCGCCAAACCCGTTCTCGACCACATAGGGCGTCTTGATGTTCATCGCATTGGCCATGTTGAGGCGTTCCAGCTCGATATCGGCATTGAGCGTTTCATTGCGCGCCAGAACGGCTGCCACACCGGCGGCCGGATCAGCGACGGCATCCGAAAAACCCTTGATCAGCGCCCGCACGAAGCCCTTGACTGCCTCCGGATTCTCATCGGCGAAACTCTCGTTCACCAGCACGGCATTGCCATAAAGGTTCAGGCCGTGATCGGCGAACAGGATTGTGGCGATGTCCTCGTCGGGCACCCCATTGGCCTTCAGGTTCAGAATAACCGAAAACGCAAACCCGAACACCCCATCGACATCGCCCGATGCCAGCATCGGCTCGCGCACGGGAAAACCGATCGATTCAATAGTTATGCCCGAGCTGTCCAGACCGGCTGCCTCAACGAAGGCCGGCCATTGCGCAAACGCCCCGTCCGGTGGCGGTGCGCCAAGCTTCTTGCCTTCCAGCGACTTCGGATCTTCCGTTATCCCCAGCGACTTGCGCCCAACCACCGCAAACACCGGCTTTTCATAGACCATCATCACCGCCTTGACGGGCTGGGCAGGGTCCTCGTCGAGAAATTTGATCACCGAATTGATGTCGCCAAATCCCATCTGATAGGCGCCGGTAGCAACCCTGGGGATCGCCTCGACGGAGCCGTTTCCGCTGTCGATGGTGACGTCGAGGCCTTCCTCCTTGAAGTAGCCCTTGTCCAGCGCCAGCAGGAAACCGGCGGCAGGGCCTTCATATTTCCAGTCGAGCGTAAATTTGATCGCCGTCTGCGCAGCGGCCGGCAGAGCCGACAGTCCGGCGATGGCGAACGCCAGAGAAGTAAGGATTAGCTTGTGATTGCGCATGGCGACGTCCCCAGGGTTTTGTTCTGCCCAAAGACAAGCGCAGAGTTTTCACCTAGGCAAGCGGAAATTGCACATCAGATCATCGTTTGCAATCGACGCCCAAAATATAGCCATTCTGCTCTGCGATTTGCCCGAAAAAAGATCAAATCGTCCATGCTGTGGTGCCCGACGCACCCAAAGAAAAAGGGCGCGAAGCCGAAGCTTCACGCCCTTCCGGGGATACTGCAAAGGAGCGTCAGCCTTTGCAGCGATCCGCCGAACGTTTGGCGACTGGGGAGGAGCAGGCGCCAAAACCATGTCCCGCCGGCAGACTTGCCTGCCTCGGGGATCACTCGAACAACGGATCGTGGCAATAAGGGTTCCAGCCGGATCAATCTGTGATCGACCCTGATTTCCGATAGGGGATGCGGCGGGCCATCGGCGCCCTGCAAGGGGGCACAATCTGTCGCTAAAGCTCGAATAGCGCCTGCAGCGCCTGGATGGCCTTGATCGCGGCCGAAGCGCGATTTTCGACGCCCAGCTTGGTGTAGACCTGTTCAAGATGCTTGTTCACCGTGCGCGGGCTCAGTCCCAAAATCTCGCCGATATCCCGGTTGGACTTGCCGCGGGCAATCCACAGCAGCACATCGCTCTCCCGCAGCGTAAGGCCAAACTGCTGGCGCAGCACCTCTTCCTGGCCATCGACCTGCGCCCGCCCGAGCCGAAACAGATATTCATCGCCCCCGACAACACCAAGGAACGCATATTGCAGCTCAGGCGCCCCGGTCAGGGCGACTTCAAAGCCGCTGCCAGGGGCCAGGTCATTGCCGCGCTGCTGCAGCCACGCCCGGAACCGCTCCGACATTTGCCCCGCCCCCTGGATATCGATGCCGGACTGTTCAAGCAGGCGCGTGCTTTGCGGGGTGGACCACAACACCGCCCCATCGCCGCCGAACGCCACCAGATGTCGTCCTGCAGCGTCCAGCGCAATACGCGCGCTTTGTGCCCGCCGCGCATTGGCCAGATGCACCCGGATCCGCGCCCGCAACTCCTCGACATTGATCGGCTTGGACAGGTAATCGACCCCGCCGCTCTCCAAGGCGTGCACGATGTGTTCGGTCTCGGTAAGGCCCGTCATGAAGATGACCGGCACATGGGTCAGCGTCGCCATGGCCTTGAGCCGTCGGCAGGTTTCGAAGCCATCCAGACCCGGCATCACGGCGTCCATCAGAACCACGTCGGGCGCCACCCGTGTGGCGATGCCCAGCGCGGCCTCGCCACTGCGCGCCACGAGGACCGTGACCCCGGCATCCTCAAGAGCGGAGGTCAGGAACCCCAGCGACTCCGGCGAGTCATCGACCAGCAGCACGATGTCCTGGTCTTTCTCAATCCGGCTCATGGCTCACCCGCTCAATAAGTTCGGCGTAACCTTCGAAGTCGAAGGCATCTACATGCTGCCGCAACGCATCCACCAGCGGTTGATTTGCCGGCAGGCTTGCCAGTTCGGCCAATTTGCTCTCAATGCCGCGCACATGCCCGATCTGGCCCAGGCTGACCAATTCGCGCAGCGCCTCGGCACCAGGCGAGCGCAGTCTTGGCGCCCGGCTTGCGGGTTTGGCCGATTTTGGCTCCGCGTAGTCCCAGTCAAGCTTGAGGTGGATAGCCAGCTTGTCGAGCAGTTGATTGAGCTCGAACGGCTTGGCCAGCGTGTCGCTATGGCCGGTATCGGTGCTGGTAGGCGCCGCGCCATCCCCGATATTGGCCGACAGCATGATGATGGGCGCTATAACGGCACGGTCATGCAAGGCTTGCACCAATTCCCAACCGCTCATGCCGGGCATGCGGATGTCGACAAAATAGAGGTCCGGACGCTGCAGATCGAAGGCCTCCAGACAAGTCTGTCCGTTCTTGGCCGCCAGCACGGCAAAGCCCAGCGGCGAGAGCATTTCGCGCATGAGATCGCGGTGGTCGGCATTGTCATCTACCACCATTATGGTGCGCGCGGCCCCTTTGTAGCCCACCACCCGGCGAGTGTCTGCATTGACCGCCTGCTGCCGCTCCACCTTGCTCAACATCAGACGCGCCTGAAAGCGGGTGCCCACGCCCAAAGTGCTGGTCAGCGTGATCTCACCGCCCAGCGTTTCGGTCAGCAGCTTGGTGATGGTCAGCCCGAGCCCGGTGCCGATTGGTGCCCCCCAGGGCATCAGCACCT
>CAXBKI010000416.1:0-3465 GCA_963975955.1 uncultured Devosia sp. | reverse complement strand
GGGGGGGGGGGGGGGGGGGGGGGGGGGGGGGGGCGGCTGGCCCCGATATCTGGGCTGCTTCATCTGCTGCCAGCGAAATAGCCGCTCAAGGTGGAACCGATGAGCCGGGAACTGCGACGAAAGCTGCGCGCAAATTCAACGCGTGCCGAACGAGCTTTGTGGCAGTTGCTCTGGCCGATGCGGACGGGCGGCTTTCACTTCCGCAAGCAGGCAGAGATCGGGCCTTATTACGTCGACTTTGCCTGTCGGCACGCCCAACTCGTCATTGAGGTTGATGGCAATAGCCACGATGGCGCGCTGGTACAGACCAATGACCGGACGCGCGACGACTATCTGGCATCACGGGGCTTTAAGGTATTGCGCTTTTCCAACGAGGACGTACTGCTTCACCCCGATGGCGTCTACGACAGCATCGCGGCCGCCCTCGCGCATCGCCCGGAGCGTCCCCGTGCGAGCTCCCCTCCCCAACCCCCCCCGCAAGGGGGAGGGTGTGACTCCGAGCAAGCGGCATTTCCGAGGCAACAGCCATGATCACCAAACTCCTTATCGCCAATCGCGGCGAGATTGCCTGTCGGGTTATCAAGACGGCCAGGCGCATGGGCATTGCTACCGTCGCGGTCTATTCGGACGCCGACAAAGAGGCGCTGCATGTGCGCATGGCCGATGAGGCGGTGCATATCGGGCCGTCGCCGGCCAAGGATTCTTACCTGCAGATCGACAGGATCATCGCCGCCTGTCGACAGACCGGCGCACAGGCGGTGCATCCCGGTTATGGCTTTCTGAGCGAGAACCCTAGATTTGCCGAAGCGCTGCAGGCTGCCGGGATCATCTTTGTCGGCCCGCCCGTGAAAGCCATCGAGGCCATGGGCGACAAGATCACCTCCAAGAAGCTCGCGGCCGAGGCGGGCGTCTCGACCGTGCCGGGCCATATGGGGCTGATCGAGGACGCCGAGGCGGCGGCAAGGGCATGCGCATTGCCTGGAACGACGCGGAGGCGCGCGAGGGCTTCGAGCGCTCCAGGTCCGAGGCCGCATCAAGCTTTGGCGACGACCGCATCTTCATCGAGAAATTCGTCACCGAGCCGCGCCATATCGAGATCCAGCTGATCGGCGACGCCCACGGCAATGTGCTCTACCTCAACGAGCGCGAATGCTCG
Organism: uncultured Devosia sp.; assembly: GCA_963975955.1. Lineage (GTDB taxonomy): Bacteria > Pseudomonadota > Alphaproteobacteria > Rhizobiales > Devosiaceae > Devosia. Next base: position 2,309 of record CAXBKI010000416.1, on the reverse strand, counting down.
ATCCAGCGGCGCAACCAGAAGGTGATCGAGGAAGCCCCGTCGCCCTTTCTCGATGAAGCCACCCGCAAGGCCATGGGCGAACAGTCGGCCGCGCTGGCCAAGGCCGTCGGCTACCAGAGCGCCGGCACGGTGGAATTCATCGTCGACAAGGACAGAAAGTTCTACTTCCTCGAGATGAATACCCGCCTGCAGGTCGAGCATCCGGTGACCGAGCTGATCACCGGGCTTGATCTCGTCGAACTCATGCTGCGCGCCGCCAATGGCGAAAAGCTGCCGCTCGGGCAGGCCGATGTGCAGCGCAAGGGCTGGGCCATCGAAAGCCGGCTCTATGCCGAAGATCCCTATCGCAGCTTCCTGCCCTCGACCGGCCGCCTGACCAAATATCGGCCACCGGTCGAAAGCGCCGCCGAAACGCTGGTTGTCCGCAACGACACCGGCGTCTTCGAGGGCGGCGAGATTTCGACCTTCTACGATCCGATGATCGCCAAGCTCTGCACCTGGGCGCCGACCCGGCTGGAGGCCATCGACGCCATGGCGGAGGCGCTCGACAGCTTCGAGGTCGAGGGCGTCGGCAACAATCTGCCGTTCCTTGCGACGGTGATGGAGCAGGACCGCTTCCGCACTGGAAGGCTGACCACTGGCTATATCGCCGAGGAGTTCCCGGAGGGTTTTGCCGGCGCCACGCTGGGCGTGCAGCATCACTTCGACGTAGCGGCAACCGCAGCCCTGCTGATGAGCCGGCGGGAAGCCCGGCACGGCTTTGCCGCGACCACCTGGCACTGGCACGTGCAGATCGGCGATTCCGCGCTGCCGGTGACGGTGGGCGAGACCGATGACGGCTACACGGTGAGCGCCGAATGGCGGAGCCAGGCCGCGCGTCTGGACTGGACGCCTGGCGCCGGGCTGGCGCGCGTGGACTGGTCCGATGGCCGCCACTCGGTGTTCAAGGTCAATGCCACCACCACCGGCTTCCGCATCCGCTATCGTGGCGCCGATTTGAAGGTGCTGGTGCTGGCGCCCCATGTCGCCGGCCTGCTTGAACACATGCCGATCAAGGTGCCGCCCGACATGAGCCGCTTCCTGCTCTGCCCCATGCCGGGGCAGGTGGTGCGCATCGATGTTGCCGAGGGCGATATCGTCGAGGACGGGCAGACCCTGGCGATCGTTGAAGCCATGAAGATGGAAAACGTGCTCAAGGCCGAAAAGCGGGCGCGGGTCAGCAAGGTGCACGCCGTGGCTGGCTCCGTGCTGGCGGTGGATCAGGTGATTTTGGAATTTGAGGCGGTGTGATGGAACTGGTGCTTGCGGAAAGCCACCCCCTCCCTGGCCCTCCCCACAAGGGGGAGGGTGAGCCCTGTGCGAAGGTGAGGTCGTGCCACACATTCGATGTCACCCTCCCCCTCGTGGGGAGGGCAGGGAGGGGGGGCGCGATGGCAACGCGTGCGCAAAGATTGCGGAAAAATCCGACCGTGGCCGAAATCCGTTTCTGGCGGCTGATTGAGCAGCTTCGTCTGGGAGGCTACCATTTCCGCAAGCAATGCCCGATCGGTCCTTATGTGGTCGACTTTGCCTGTCACCACGCACGGTTGATCGTCGAGATCGATGGGGACTCGCATTTTATGGGCGCCGGGCCAACCAGGGATGCCCGGCGCACCGCCTTTCTCGAAGCGGAGGGCTACGCCATTGTCCGTTTTACCAATCTGGACGTGATGACCAATCCCGATGGCGTCTACGCGGCTGTCGTTTCTGCCCTGTCAAAGGACAGCAGCCATGATTGAACACCCCCTCCCTACCCTCCCCACAAGGGGGAGGGTGACATCACGTGTCTGGCAAGATAACGCCCGAGCAGAGGGCTCACCCTCCCCCTTGTGGGGAGGGCTGGGGAGGGGGTGCGTTGTCCTCGATGTGAGCAGCGATCCACCCCCTCCCTTGATCCCTCCCCACAAGGGGGAGGGTGTCGACTGGAACACCGTGCCAAAGCGCATTTCGATACTATTGGGGATGGTCGCCTATGTCTGACCAACAAGCCAAAAACTTCGCCCACTGGGCCAAGCTCGCCCAGGCAGAGCTCAAGGACGTCCCGGTGGAAACGCTCAACCGCGACTATGGCGGCATTCCGGTGCAGCCGGTGTATTTCGGCGAGGGGGCGGAAGTCCCCGGGGCCGAGCCGTTTACGCGTGGCGTGCGGGCGACGATGTATGCCAACCGGCCCTGGACGATAAGGCAATATGCCGGCTTCTCGACGGCGCGGGAGTCCAATGCCTTTTACCGGCAGGCGCTGGAAAAGGGGCAGAAGGGGCTCTCGGTGG
>CAXBKI010000415.1:0-3467 GCA_963975955.1 uncultured Devosia sp. | reverse complement strand
GGGGGCCATCCAGCGCATCGGGCAATTCGCCATGCCCGCTCACCACATCCTCGAGCCGGCACAGGCCTACGTCCAGCTGGGCCAGGCCGCTATTGAGTGCAGCCAGGGCCGGGTTGGCGGCCATGGCCTTGGCTTCAAATCGAAATCCGGTTCGTCCGCTGGCCAATGCCGCCACGAAGGCATCCAGATCATCTTCCCCGACATAGCGACCGTCCGGCAGAAATTCGAGCAGGAAGCGGTTGGCGCCAAAGGGGTGCCGGCGCACCACGAAGCGTTCGCCGGCGAAGACTGCCAGCGTCTGTTCCGGCGCGCCGCCGCCCGCCTGCAGATAGCCGGGGCCGAACAAGACATCCAGCGTGGCCCCTTCCACGGCGCCGCGCACCAGGCGCGTAACGCCGGCGCTGGCCGCCATGATCTGTCCGTGCTCATCGATCAGAACAACGGCCTGTTGGATGGCCGACACGGCGGTCTTGAACTGATGCGCGCGCTCCAGGCGCTTTCCCAGGCGACGGACGATTTCGCCCATGCTGAGTATTTCGGCAGTGCCGTCGCCCAGTCCTGCCGCCACCGTGATGGCTGCCATGCCCCGCGCCGCCCGGCGATCGAGCTGCACCGCAACAGCCAATGTGCAGCCCAGGGCCAGCACCATTAGCGCGCTGACCAGCAAGGCCTGTTGCAGCCCTGGCCCAACTGCTTCGGCAAACCCCAGCGCCAGCACACCGGCTCCCAGCCAGAATCCCGCAGCGATCAGCGCTAGACGCAGATTGGGCATGGCACGCCTGAGGGCAAGGTCGGATGGACGGGTGGCAGCATGGCCAACTATATGCGCGAAATGGTTAACCAAACCTGTCCGTGCAGCCGCCGCTGCAAGACTTCGCTAACCAGAATTGCCGCAATCTGAACGCATGTGCCACTTTGGCACATTTTGCTGCGCCGGACCGTCGAGCAAACCGGCCAGCCTCATGCTCCCGGTCCAGCGGCACGCGGTTGACCCAGCCTGAACCGGGTCATCCAGGCAGCAGCCGGCGGCATCCTTGCATCCGGCAGTCAGCACCGGGGTATCTAGAACAATTCGATATCGTCCACGGGCGCGGGAATGACCACGCTACGTTTGGCCAGCGCGATTTCTTCCTTGGCCACATTGGCACCGGAATCACTGTCGAGCCGCTTGACGAAGGCACGTCCCGAATGGGGCTTGAACAGGACCCGCCGGGCATAGGTGCCGCCAAGGTCCTCGCTGAACGCCTGATAGCCTTCAGCCGCGAGGAAATCACGGACGAACTCGATGTTCTTGCGACCGACGTCATCAAGCGCCGCATTGATCTTGCCGCCGCCGAACACCTTGATTTCCAGATTCGACTTGCGGCCGGTGCCCTGGCTGAGCACCTTGTTGATCAGCTGTTCCATGGCGAAGGCGCCATAGCGGGCCGAGGCACCGTAGCGATCCTTGGCGGCGCCGGATTGTTCGGCCAGCAGAAAGTGGTTCATTCCACCGACATTGGCGACGACGTCACGAACACAGGCCGAAATGCACGAGCCCAGCACTGTCGAGAAGGTCAGATCCACCGCATTTGAAACGTGGCAGTCTCCCTGGTGGACCGTTGTGACTACGCCGCGATCAAATTCTGGCGGTAGTGCATTTGCAAGTGCCATGTAACGCGCTCAAACCCTGATACCGCTGACTGTCTTGATGGTAGCCACAAACTCGTTAGCCAATTGCTAACCACGTCCATCAAGGACGTCACAAGTCTGACGTTTTGCAACAACTGCTTTAGGAATCCCACGTTACCCTGCAGCCTTAGGCTTGGGATCCATTATATGTCACTGCATAAACTCGCCAGAGAACTCGACGAGACGGCGCGCCAGTCAGCATCAATGCTGGAGGGCATCACTGAGGCACTTGAAATCCTCGCCGACAGCAAGCTGAACAAGGACCCATCGGTTCGTGACGCAGTCGGGATGATCATTACCGCACTGCAGGGCCAGGACCGCATCGAGCAGCGGTGTCACAATATGGCCCTGGCCACCCGCCAGTTTGCCCTGCTTCCCGCCCTGGCGCCTGAAAGCGTCTATGATGAAATATGGTCCAGCCTGACGCTCGACGAATTGCGGGTGCCATCGCTGTCCGGCATTGCCGCTCTGCAAAATCACGGCGACGCCGAACTGTTCTGACGATCCGCCGGCCGCCTCTGTCGCCGACGCCGCCCGCCCCTGTCCGACAGGGTTGACCCGATTATTGGTCTGCCGTCGCGATGCGCACCCGGGCCTTCCCCAACATTGTCCATCCAGCACGACCGTAACGGACCCGGGCCGCTACGGGGCCCAACCACGTCATCCCCTTTTGACCGCGCCCTCGTTGCCGAGACGCAAAAAAGGGCGCTCGGGGCGCCCTTCTGCAACACGCGCGCCGGTCGGGGGGACTAGCCGTCCAGCTTGGCACCGCTGACGACAGCATGCAGATCGATCAGGCCGACCATGCGGCTGTCATGGGTGACAATGCCGGTAAGCAGTTCGGTATCGACCGAATTGCCTTCGGGAACATTGTGAATGTCATCGCGCGACACAGTAAGGATGTCGCTGACCGCATCGACCAGGATGCCAACCCATTTTTCACCGACACTCATCACCACCACGACGTGGTTCTTGGTGGGCGAGGTCGGACCGTCGCCAAAGCGGGCGCGCAGATCAAAGATCGGAACAATGGTGCCGCGCAGATTGATCACGCCGCGCACGAAGGCGCGTGTATTGGGCAAGGGGGTCGCCCCGTTCCAGGCGCGAATTTCGCGTACGGTGGTGATCTCCACCCCATAGGTCTGCTCGCCGATCGAAAAAGCGATCAACTGCAGAGAATTTTGGGCGGCGATAGCGGACTTGTCGCCCATCTCGTCGCGCATACCGAGCGCTTCCATAGTCTTTAGCCTTTCTGTCGCCTGTTCTGGACGACTACTCTTTTACAAACGGCCTAGGCCGCATTCTTATGGACGACAGTGGATTTGAGGCCCTGCACATCAACGATCAGGGCGACATTGCCATCACCCAGGATGGTTCCGCCGGCAACGCCATCGACACTCTGGAAGTTCTCTTCCAGCGACTTGATCACCACCTGCTGCTGACCGATGATATCATCGACGATCAGCGCAACCTTGTGACTGCCCTCGGCCTCGCAAAGCACCACGAACCGGTTTTCCGGCGCGGTGTCGGCGGTCATTTCGAACCGTTCGACCAGGTCGATGACCTGCACATACTCGCCGCGAACCTGCAGCACCTGACCACCGCTTGGCACCCGCTCGAAGCTGGCACGCGAACACTGGATCGTTTCCACGATCGAGGACAGCGGCACCACATAGGGGCTGCCCCCAACCTTGACCAGCATGACATCGAGCACGGCCAGCGTCAGCGGCAGGCGCAGCGTCATGCGCGTCCCCTTGCCCGTCCAGCTGCGTACATGCACCGAGCCGCCGATCTTC